>MNYP01000060.1 GCA_001873135.1 Helicobacteraceae bacterium CG2_30_36_10 | reverse complement strand
TCATAACGAGGACGAATTTCACCCTTAACTTTAACATCGTTTAATATATTAAACCCTTCATCAGCACTTGCACCAATAGATAACCCACCTATAACTAATGGCACTGTAGCCATTGACAATAACAATCTTTTCATATAACGTCCTTTAAAATAAAATTAAAAAATAATAGTAACAATAATATTTAAAAATTTATTTGACATACATCAAGAGAACAAAAGAATTAGGGTGACTTCTACGACTTTACTGTAACTACAACCGTTGAAGCAAGAAAGTCGTGAAGTGAGCGTTTCTCTTTTGTATACAAGGGAACTAACAAACCAAGAAGAGTTGTTGCTGAAAATAAAAATGCTATAAAACGAAACACTGCTCTTAAAAAAGAGATATTTTGATGTGTCTTGTAATCTACAACTTTTATGGTGTAAGCTTTTTTACCGGGAGTTTGTCCAAACTTCCAAAGAAGAGTAGCATATATAAGACCATAGAGTGCTACTGCAACAAATGGTGCTAACTCAGAGGACTGAAAAGCATCCTTGCCATCCATAACCACATACGCCATTAGATACAAAATAGGTACATAAATCATAAACATATCTGTGACAAAGGCTTTTACTCTATCTGCATAACTTGCATATACTACACTCGGCATGTGGTTTTTTATTTTATTGTTTTTGTGTGATTGTTTTTTTAGGCTTCTAAATCTCATAAGGGGATTATACCAGAAATATGTTTGAGAGAATTTGAATTTTATTGATATATGTGTTCCCACAGAGCGTGGGAACGAAAGAAAGAGAGTTAGTGTAAGTCTCTCCAAACTTGTTTTTTCCAAAGAAAAGCAAAAATAGCAAATATAACAATATAAATCATTACATTCATTCCAATTTCTTCTCTCTCGTGTCTTTTAGTATCTCCGGCATCTTCCAAGTATTCTATAACTTTTTCAGCAGATTCTGCAGTTACACCAACACGTGGCATTGCAGTTCCTTCAAGTTGACTTTGAGGATTTTCCATAAATGTATTTATGTAGTGCTCACCGCGAGAACGGATATACATACTTAAATCCGGTGGAAGTTTCCCCATATAAGCTTTTATTGAATCTTGATACTCTAACAACTTAATATCAAATGCTAAAGAATCTTTTTTATCTTTAAAACTTGGTTTAATACCGATTTGAGTCCAGTTTTCATAACTCACTGCATGACATCTACCGCAAGCATTTTCAAATGCCATCGTCGGTGTAACTTCTTCGGGTTTTACGGCAATAGATTGTAAGTAAGCTACCATATCTGCTATCTCTTGGTCTATATCTCCGCCGGCTCCATAAAACGGTACCATTGGGTGCATTTGACCTTTCTCAGCATCAAATTTATGCTCAACCATAAGTGCATGTGCAGGATTTTTAATAATATCTACTAAAAATTTAGCATCGAAAATAGCACCGGCATTACTAAGGTCAGGTGGGTTAACACCGTAACTCGCAGCTGCCATTTGTGGCTCCATTGCAGCAGGCATACCGGCAACTTCGATAGAGTGACATCCAACACAAGCCCCCGCACCCATTACAAGCTCTTGACCGCGAGTTGCGTCACCTTTTTTTTCTATAGTCGGAAGGTCTGCATAAGAAAAACCTTCACTTTCTACATGCTTGTGCATAACACTATGAGCATACGGCTCAACTAAATAGTAAGTTAAAAGTGCAAAAAATACGACGACTATTAATATTATTGGTTCTTTATTTTTCATTCTTTTATCCTTATACCTTTTTTTCCATCGATGTGATTATTGGAAGTGCTAACCACTGAACAATAAAGAGAATTGCCGAAACTAAACCAATAGCACTGAACATGCCCTCTGGTGGTAGTTTCCCCATAGCGGTCAGAACAATCATATTAGAGAGCATTAACCAAAACCAAACTTTAAATGCTGTGCCGCGACGGTTTGCAGGAATAGAATTTGGGCTTCTATCTATGAAAGGTAAGAAGACAAAAATAACTTGAGCAAATCCAAACAGTACTAAACCAAGATCAATATTAAATGGACGAAGAATCTCATAAGACCATAAGAAGTACCACTCTGGGTAGATATGTGTCGGAGTTTTCAGACCATCAGCAGGGTCAAAGTTTACAGCATCCATTGCAAAACCATAGTTGTAAAATACTAAATAGAAGAAAAAGATTAAGAATATCCCCACTACCATCATATCTTTAGACATAAAGTCATTTGCAAATCTCATAACTTTTGAGCCAGCTTTATCACCGTCTAAATATTTTTTAGATTCTACGTCAAAGTCAATCTCTCCACCATCTTGGTTGTTGACATGTGGAATTCTAAGAGCGGCAAAGTGAAGCCCAATTAGACCCATTATTGCAACCGGTATAAGAAGAACGTGAAGCATAAAGAAACGGCCCAAGAATGCTTGAGCAGGAACATAATCCCCGCGAATCCACTCAACTAAGAAGTTTGCATGCAAAGAACCGCCTGAGAAAAGGTTTGTAATAACCATTCCCGCCCAGTAAGACATCTGTCCCCATGGTAACATATACCCTGAAAATGCTTCTGCTGAGAATGCAACAAAAAGAAGCATTCCAGAGATCCAGATCATCTCTCGGCCTTTCTTATAAGAGCCGTAGTAGATACCTGTAAACATGTGGATGTATATGATTAAAAATACTACAGATGCAGCAACACCATGAACATGTCTCCAGAGCCAGCCAAAATCAACTTCTCTCATAATCGTATAGTTTACACTATCGAAGGCTTCGTCTACGGTCGGTACGTAATACATTAATAAAAATATACCCGAGACTAGAAGTAATACGAATGTAACAACAAGTATCATACCCATTGCCCACAAGAAGTTAATATTTTTTGGAATCCAATACTCAGATGCCATTACCTTCTCAACTTTTTCAATTGCTAATCGTTGGTTTAACCAATCTTTAACACTAGTTGCTTTTGTAAAATGTGCCATTTATCCTCCCCTTATTTATAGCGTAACGCCATTATCTTTCATAGCTTGCCACTCAGGGCCAACTTCACCAAGAACTAATTTATTACCCTCAATTTTAAAAGGAGGAATATCAAAACCTCTTGGAGGCGGCACCTTAAGAACTAAACCAGATGCGTCAAACATTCCACCGTGACATGCACATAAAAAGTTACCCTCATCTTTTCTAAAAGCCGGAATACAACCTAAGTGTGTACATAGACCAATAGCTACCATAAAGTTGTCATTGCCAATTTTAATATTTCTGGCTTCTGCTGCTGCATTGCCTTTTTCTTGTGCCATTAATCTTTCTGACTTCTTCAATACAAAGATAGGCTTCCCTCTCCATTTTTCAGTCACCATAACACCCTCTGCATATATTGACATATCAAGAGTTGTAAAACCGGCTGCTTTAACACTTGGAAGCGGATCCCAAGTCTTCTTCATTGCAACTAGTGAACCTACTGCACCGACTGCTGCAACAGCACCAAATGCTTTTCCCATAAAACCTCTACGGTTATTATTTTCCATATTTTCTCACTTTATTGTGAATTTAAGAATTAATTGTATACAAAGAAGTTTTAATTAATTATAAAGTTAAGTTTTCTTTTATAAATTTGGATAGATTGTTACTCTTTTGTTCCATTTGGTAATAGTTGCGATTGTTTATTGTTTCTAATATCACATTTAGGTGATTCTTATCAAACTTTTTTATAATCGGGATATTGAGACTCTCAAAGAGGGGTATAAAATCAGTAGTATAATCTTCTCTTTGAATATAGATAGGTTTACTTCCACATGCCAAACTTTCTAAAACTGCCTGAGGTGACGCTGTAATTAAAATCTCTGTTTTTTTGATAGTATCTTCATACTCTTCAAATTCATGATAATTTTTAAATAGTTTTTTTAAATTCTCTTCATAATCTAAAAAGTAGTAAAAACCAAGCTGTAAATCCGGTTCTAAACCCTCAAGAAAAGCTAAATTTTTCTCTAAATCTTTTTCATAATCATCATCGCCGAAAAAATAGGTCATTTTTATAGTTTTTGGGGTTTGTGTAAAAAAAGAGTCATCTACTGCGTAAGCTTTACAAATGCCTTCACCTTCTAAATAGGGCGAAATCAAAAGTTCATTTTCCTCTTTTTTATCATCCGGTGAATCGCTCACTCTTATAAAAGTAGAGAAATATTTTCTCATATCGTCAAGCATAATAGGGTTAGCTTCTTCTGAATCAAAAATAAGCTGGTCGCCGTTGTGCGCAATTTGAGGTATATTTCTTATAACATCCAAACCTACACTTTTTTGCACTCCAAAATCTTTGGCAACTTGCGCTATACGAAAGTCTGAACACAGCAGTGTAATGTCCACGTCTCCAAGCGAGCGGATAATAGTTGCCGCTCTTCTAAATCTGTCAAGTCCTATACGGTGACCCGTGTGTACGTAATAAAAAGTTTTCATCTTAGCTATTTCTCTTTGCTATTTTTATATAAATATGGAGTATCTCTATCGCTGCAGGAGTTATACCGCTTATATTCATCGCGGCTTGGAGTGTTGGAGGTGTAAACTCTGCTAATTT
>MNYP01000052.1 GCA_001873135.1 Helicobacteraceae bacterium CG2_30_36_10 | reverse complement strand
ATATTTTAGCTTTCATGATAGCACTTGTTCAAGGGGGCATTCAAGCATTAAGCCGCTCATACTATTCAAAAATGATTCCCCAAGAACACTCTGCAGAGTTTTTTGGTTTTTACAACTTTTTGGGAAAATTTGCCGCCATTTTAGGACCGCTTTTGGTCGCTGTGGTTGCGCTCTTTAGTCAGAACTCACGCACAGCTATCGCCTCTATTTCAATCTTTTTTATTCTCGGCGGAATTTTGCTCTATTTTGTAGATGAGAAAAATGTAGCTAGCGACGTGAAGAGAGCTTTATCTTACCCTCAATAGCCTCTCTCACAAGCTTTGTTATCTTTTCATAATCCATATTGTCAGAATAAATGGGTTCAAGATAGGTAATTTTTATTTTCTTGGGTCTAGGAAAGAGCTTACCGGCTTGGAGGGCTTCAAAACTTCCATCGATTACTACCGGAACAACGGGAACTTTGTAGGTTTGGCTGAGCATGGCGAAAAACGGTCTAAATTCTAGGAGTTCTTTGTCTCTTGTTCGTGCACCTTCAGGAAATATAACAAGATTTTTTTGCTCTCTAAGAGGCAAAGCACTTCTTTGCATTGAGAGTTTGAGATGGTTGTCCGCATCAATAAGAAGTGTTTGCCCATGGTTTGAGATGGGACGCAGATATTTTGTTCCAAAAACAGCTTCAAAGGCAAGAAAGAAGGTGTTTTTTAAAATTTTGTAGGGCAAAGTGGACTCTATCAAAAAGCCATCAAGCATGCTTTGGTGAGTTGGAGCTATGATACACGAAGAGTTTGGAATATTCTCAAGCCCTTTTACCTCAAGACGAAAGTAAAGTTTAAAAAACGGAAGCAGAAGTGTTTTATAGGCGAAAATAATCCAAGGGGAGTAGATAAGTTTTTCATCTATCTCTTCGCTGAGCACTGCTTCCCAGTCGATTTTAGTCGGGTTGAAAGTAGTTTGATGCTCTTTTACATAGGCATAAAAATCTTCTAAAATCATAAGATTTGAAAATAGAGCCTCATCCATATAAACCCCAAAACTCTCCTCAACATAGATAAAAAGTTCGACATAGTTGAGCGAGTCAAATCCAAGGTCCAGCTCTAAATGTGAAGAGGGGCTAATATTTTTATGGCTAATGCTTGCAATGAAAGATTTGAGACTCTTATAGAGTTCATCGTCGGGTTCTTCTTGCTCCAAGGAGGTTTTTTCATGAGAGAGAATTTTATATCCACAAACCTTTTCATCTTCATCTGCCTCCATATTGTAAAGCTCAATGCCGTACCATCGGAGTTGACTCTCTATATTGACGATACGTTTCTCTTTTAAAGCTTCAAAGTCCGGAGTTATTGTTGCAAACGGGGAACCGTTTTGTATAGTTACGAATACTTTTTTGATAAAGGGCGAAGCTTTCAAAATTTTCTTTTCAATACTGCGCAAATTCATTTTTTCTCTTTTGGTTTGATTAGTGACTTATGGTATCTAAGATATGGTAAAATTCATCTATAAACATACAAAAAAGAGTCCCCATGCATTTTAACCGCGTTCATATCGAAGTTACCAATATTTGCGGTTTGGCATGTAGCTTCTGCCCGCCAAAACTGCAGCCTACAAAAACGATGTCGCTTGATTTTTTTGAAAAAGTGCTCACGGAGCTGCAACCTTACACGAAGTCGCTTGCCTTTCATGTGATGGGCGACCCGCTCACGCTCTCAAATCTTTTTGAGTACTTAGAACTTGCAGAAAAATACGGTTTTGAAGTGGAACTTACTACCAGTGGGTATTATCTCAAAAAAACAGCTGTTGAAGTTTTGTTTCATAAAGCAGTTCGCCAGCTAAATATTTCATTAAATAGTTACAACAAAAACAGCCTGAACCTCAGTTTTGATGATTATATGGATGGGGTTTTCATGGCATGTGGAAGTAAGCTTGAAAATTACCCAAAACCGTTTATAAACTTAAGAGTTTGGAACCTTGACGATGTGCTCTCGGAGGCTAAATTTAACAAACTGCTTTTTGAAAAAATGCAAAACTTTTTTCATACGAGCATAGATTTAGATGCAATTTACAAAGATAAAATAAAATCTCTAAGACTGGCTTCAAAAGTACTGCTCAATTTTGACAACTATTTTGAGTGGCCATCTTTGAGCAGTACACATGAGAGCCATGCCACTTGTTATGGCTTAAAATCACATATCGGCATACTTGCAGATGGCACGGTTGTCCCTTGTTGCTTAGACGGCGAGGGTGTTATAAACCTTGGCAACCTCCACCTCACACCACTCAAAGAGGTGTTAAACTCTAAAAGAGCACAGAGAATGATTGAGGGTTTTTCACAAAACAAAGCGAGCGAAGAGCTTTGCAAAAAATGCACCTATAAAGAACGTTTTAATAAGTAAAAAAGTATAATTTCGTACATATAATTATCAATATTTTACGGAGTGTTTTTGAAAAAAATTATCTTACTTATCTTGTTTGCTGTTTCGCTATTTGCAAATGAGAAAGTAACTCTACAGCTTAAATGGCTACATCAGTTTCAGTTTGCAGGTTATTATGCAGCCCTAGAAAAGGGCTATTATGATGAAGTTGGGCTTGATGTCCAAATAAAAGAGAGAGATATAAGCAAAGATGCTAAGAATGAAAGAGGGAAGCACCTATAAAGATTTACTTAACAACAAGGCCGACCTTATTGCCGGATATTTGAGTAATGAGGCATTTTATTTTAAAGAGTTGGGTGTTGATATTAATATTATAAACCCAGCAAATTATGGTTTTGATTTATATGGTGATATGCTTTTTACAAGTACAAACGAAGCAACAAATAACCCGCAAAGAGTTCAAAAATTTAAACAAGCCACCATTAAAGGGTGGCAATACGCCCTAGAACACAAAGAAGAGATAGCACAACTAATCAAAAATAAATATGCTTCAAACAAATCTATAGAGCATTTAATGTATGAAGCAAATGCACTCGAGCAGATAATACAGCATCGCGTCATCCCTATTGGGACGATTGATAAAGGGAGAGTAGAGTTCAACCTTGCGTTTTATGAAAAACATGGGCTTATTAAAAACAGTGTTCCTATAAGTGACTATATTTTTGAGTCAAGTGCCACAAATGAAAAATATAAAGTATTTTTAAACGAAGAAGAGAACAGCTATTTAAAAGAAAAAAAAGTCATAAAAATGTGTATTGACCCCGATTGGATGCCCTTAGAAAAGAGTGATAATGGCAAACACATAGGTATGAGTGCGGATTATATAGCGATTATGCAAGAGTATATAGGCATACCTATTGAAATGGTTGATGCGAAAAGTTGGGCAGAGTCTCTTCAGTATGGGAAAGAGAGAAAATGTGATATTTTTTCTCTTGTGATGTCTACAAAAGAGAGGGAGAGCTACTTAGATTTTACAAAGCCCTATTTAAAAACCCCTTTTGTCCTTGTTACAAACCTAGAGGAACTGTTTGTTTCTGACTTTAGTAAAATAGCAGACAAAAAAATTGGCATTGTAAAGGATTATGCCTATGCAGAGATAATTAAAGAGAAGTATACCAATATAGAGTTGGTAGAGGTGCCTAATATAACAGTCGGACTAGAGATGGTTCTCCAAGGAGAGCTGTATGGATTTATTGATGCACTCGCTACTGCAGGGTATCAAGTGCAGAAAAATTATCTAGGCCAACTTAAAATTACCGGTAAATTTGATGATACTTGGAATCTTGGAATTGCTACAAGAAATGATGAGCCGATATTAAAAAACATATTTGATAAAGCAATAGACCTCATACCATCAAATAAAAAAGATGAGATTTTAAATAGATGGACATCTGTAAATTACACTAAAGATATCAACTATACAGTCCTTTTGCAATGGCTTAGTGGAGTTGTTGGAGTGTTTAGTATTATTTTGATTGCGATAGTTTTTGTAAATAGAAAATTAAGAGCAGAGATTAATACTCGTAAGGTAACCGAGCAGAGGTTGCAGGAGTATGTTGAGCTTGTTGAAAAAATTTCTATTACAGATGCACTGACAACTCTTTATAACAGACGACACTTTAATGAGATGTTCCCTAAGCTGATAAACAGTGCAAAAAGAGAAAAGCAAAACATATGTTTTGCCATTATGGATATTGACTATTTTAAACAATATAACGATGCTTATGGGCATTTAGCCGGAGATGAAGCACTAAAGAATGTTGCAAAAACTATGAAGGGTTGTATGCTTAGAGGTGATGATTACTGCTTTAGACTCGGCGGAGAAGAGTTCGGCATACTCTTTAAAGGCTCAACTATAGAAGAAGCTACAAAATTTATTGACACTATAAAAACAAGTATAGAAAATTTAAATATAGAGCATAAATATAATGTGGCAAGCAGTCATTTAACAGCCTCGTTCGGGCTAGTTGTAAAAGATGCCCGCTCAATACAAAACAGTGAAAGTTTGTATAAAGAAGCCGATGAACTTCTCTACAAAGCCAAAGAACAAGGTAGAAATAAGCTTGTTAGTAACCTCTAATTACATCGTGTAAAGCAGATACTCTATAGCTTCCAAAAGTTTATCTTGAGTGACTTTGTTTGCCCTAGCATAGCCAAGGGCTGCCCCTACTCCAACACCCTCTTTGTCTTCTCCCTCGTCATATTTTTTAAGCAAGGGGATAGTTACCTTTTCAAAAGAAAAAGTTGTATAAAGGGCATGTGGAATAAAACTCAACTGTGAGAGAATATGCGCTATATCTGAGCTTTTGTCCTTTGCTGCCCACTCGGTGGTTGCCAGAGTTATGTTGTCATGTTTGATTCTCATAAGAACATCTTCTTTTACTTTGTCGGCGATGAGCAGACATGCCGCCATCTGTGTTCCCCCTGCTAAAACAACATGAAATCTTCTTGAGGCTTCCATGAGAAAACCTGCACAAAAGATAAGCATATTGTCGCTGACAATAGAGAGTTTTTCAAAGTTGCCCATCTCGTCGTTTACGAGTGAAAGGGCTTTGTTGATGGTTTCATTTTTTATGCTGTGGGGAACATCTAAAAAGCTTGATGAAAAATTATTTTTGCACTCATAACCTAAGGCTAAAACAGTTGCTTCCGCCGTTGTCGTACCGCTTGGAATGCTCTCGCCTAAAATAAGAAAGTTACCCTTAAGCTCATAGGTTTTGCCCGCTTGCATCCCTTTGGCAAAAACACTTTTTGCGTCAATATTTGCCCCCTCAGCTATGGAGCCAGAGGGTGATATGCCAAAGTCTTGGCATGTGGAATGGAGCGGTTTTGTCTGCAGACCCAAGTCTAAAATCTCAATGGCACTAAAAGGAGTCAGGTTGTGAACGGCTCTGGTGATAACAGCGGGAGTAGGGATGCCGACCAGAGTTTCAGTCTCACCTAGAGAAAAGACCTTTTGGTTTGTTATAAACTCTGCATCCAAGGTGGGTGCAAGAGGAATAAGCCCAGGAATTCCTGCTCGAGTTATGCCCGCTATTTCGCAGGTTTTTGTAACAGAGGCAGCGAGTAAGAAGTCTGCCTTGCCATGTGGAAGTGAGTCCTCTTTGTTTGTAAATATGTTATATGTTTTCATATGTGCTTATCTTTTAGTCCAGATATTTATATTATAAAAGAAAATTGTATAATAGCTGAAATTGGTTAAATATAATTAGAGGTACCCTAAAGGATTTACCATTATTTAAGCAAGTAAATACCCGACTCCCCTGATTGTCTTAACATACACTTTTTGATGTGAAGGGTCTATCTTCTCTTTGAGTCTTTTCATAGCGACATTGACAGTTTTTTGGTGAATATGCTCTGTATTTTTCCATATCTGCTTTATAAGGAACTCTCTATCGAGAACTTTGCCTTTGTTGTAAATTAAAACCCTAAGAAGGCTCGATTCAAGCTTTGTGAGTGCGACTTCATCTAAGCTGTTAATCTTGACACAGTTTCGGTCGAGATCAAGTTCTAAATCCCTATATTGCACCAAGCCCTTTTGAATGACATCACCCTGCTTATAGCGTGAGAGAACAGCTTTAACACGCAACAGAAGCTCCTCAAGATCAAAAGGTTTTGTAATATAGTCATCCGCCCCACGAACAAAGCCCTCTCTGAGTTCTTGAGGGGAGTTTTTTGCAGAGAGAAAGATTACGGGAATTTTAATATTTTTACTTCTAAGCATCTCAATATACAGACTCCCCTCGATATCAGGAAGACTGCGATCCATAATGATGAGGTCTACTTTCTCTTCACTGATAAATTGCCGTAAATTCTTTGTATCAACAAAGCCCACTACTTCATAGCCTGCATTAGAGAGATTGTATTCGAGAAGTTCTAAAATATCGTTATCATCATCAATGATAACTATTTGCTCTTGCATAGAGGTAACCTTTTATACTATTTCTTATATTTTATGCAATTTATGTATCATTAAGGTTACATAAAACAGCCTCCAAGAGGGAGTTTGTAACCGCTTTGTAACCTAGTAAGTAATGCTAAGAGAGAGACTGAAATCTCTTCCCGGTTTTGTGGAGACAGTTGTATTATCTCCTTGAGTGATTTTCATCTCACTATCAAGAATATTTGATGCTTTAAATTTAAATTCATAGGTAAAATCACTATCCATCAAGAAATAATTATTTAATTTCCAACGGGTTGCAAAATCTAACTTTGCAAAAGGTTCTTGGTATTGATCTTCATTCATATCTGTTCCAAGAAGTACTATACGCTCTCCAATTTGATTGAAAAGAAAAAGTGCACTATCACCCGTGTCAGGGTTATCATAACCAAACTGCAAATTTATCACATAAGGAGATTGACCCTGCATAGCTCTTTTTGTCGTAGTTAAACGACTTAGAAAGATGTCATTTGGATCATCTTGAATCTCAACTTCTGAGTTGATAAGTGAAAAATTTGAACTTAAAAGTAAAGAATTCAATGAATTATCAACAAATCCAAATCTTTGTCTGTAATCAATCTCAATACCATTACTAGTTGCTGATTTAGCATTCTTGTATGTTTGTTGTAAAACATTTCCTTGAGAATCGTCTCTTCTAACAACAGTCTCTACAGGATTTGTAAATGTTTTGGCAAAGAGTGCAACAGCGAGCATCTCATCACTGCTGAAATACCATTCATATTTTAAATCTAAATGGTCTATATATGTTGCTTGTAAATCAGGATTTCCAAAGATAATATTTTCCGTAATCGGGTCAACGTATCTATTTGGACTAAACTCTCTAAAGTCAGGTCTTGTTATGGAAGAGGCATAAGAAGCTCTTAGTTGTGAATCTTCATTGACTCTATAGGTTAATCCTAGACTAGGAAACATATCTGATGTTTCTAGTGGATTGTAACCATCTCCTGTTTTTACATCAAAAAGATGCTGAGTAGAACTCTCTTGACGCATAGAAGCGACAATATCGAGATCTTGCGTAACAGAGATAAGTTGCTTAAGATAAAGTGCCGTTATATTTTGAGTCGCTCTATAAGAATCTGCTGCTTGATAAGCACTTGCAAACTGTAAAGAAGAGCTCTCTAGGCTACTATATATTGTATCCATTGAGTTTGATAAATTTATCGAAGTTGAAGAAGCTCCCGTATCTCTTAGATTGAATCTTCTTGCATCAAAATCTCTCTCTTTGTTAAAAATAAACATTCCAAACTGTGTATAGTTATCGTTATCGTTTAATACAAAGGGAAGTGTGACATCGGCTCTATAATTTTGTACGGTATCTTCTAGCTTGGAATAGTAGTACCAATTTTTTTGATCCCAGATTAGCCCATCGGTTAATGTATGACGGTAGTTATACTCTACAGTCCCCGGTTCAAGACGATTTGCACTAGCGTTCTCAACACCCCAGTCAAAAACAATATTATCAAAGTAGCCTTCTGTGTCTGAAGAAAAAGTAATCTCATTACTTCCTGTAATTTGATGTATCAACAACTCCTGTTCTATATACTCGAGATAAGTTTTATCTCTATCCTCTGCACTACCGGTGTAATCTACTTTTGAAAAAGTCGTATTATTTTGAATATTTGTATTTGTGAAAAGTGAATATTTTATTGTTTGATTATCAAAATATTTAAATCCAATATTGACCATTCCGCCATAAAGTTGCGTATCACTTCTTACATCACTTTGAATCGTAGAATCCAATAAAACCGATTCTGTATTAAAGTCGTAAATATACTTAGAGTAATCTACTTGATCATTGTCTGATTTTTGTTGAAAGTAAAAACTTCCCGAAGCACCTAAGCTAAAATCATTACTCAGTTCAACTGTTTTTCCGGCAGAAAGTTCAACTTTGCCACCAAATGGTACATTAGATTGTGCTAGGTTGAGGCTTCTGCTACTTTTTACTGTAGTGCTATAAGGCTCACCGACTATCTCTTGAAAATTATCACTAGCAGCGATAATAGACGGTGGAATCGGCGTTGTGTTGTCTGCATTATAGATACTCTCTTTACCTGTTGAATTGTTTGAATAGAATGTCATGCTTGCTTTGATGTAACCCTCATCTTTAGGTATATCTTTTGTACGAATCAAAACAGTGCCCCCGCCAAAACTTGCCGGTAAATCTGCAGTGTATGATTTTTGAATTAACATACTTCCTATGATAGATGTTGGAAACGTATCAAGAGGAACAACTCTTTTTGTAGGTTCCGGTGATGGTATATCTAAACCATTGAGTAAAATAGTCGAGTATCTATCTCCTAGCCCACGCACATAAACGTATTTGCCTCCAACAATAGTAATACCACTTACTCTTTTGAGAGCACTCGCAGCATCACTGTCACCTGATTTTGAAAATTGCTCACTTCCTAAAACATTTCCTACTGCATCACTTGTTCTCTCTTCAGCCATAACCGAAGCGATACTTCCCTCAACATTAGGAGCAAGCACAACAAACTCTTCGAGTTCCATGGCGGCTGGTGTTAGGCTTATAGCTTTTGTAAGCGTCTCATTTGCAACAAAGAGTATAGGGAGTGTTTGCGCACTAAAATCACTGTGTATAACTGAAAGGGTCTGCTCAGTTGCAGGTGCTTTAATAGTCACTTGCCCCTTTGCATCACTTACCAGTTCTATATCTTGGCCTCTAACAAACACTTTTGCCCCGACAACCGGCTTATTGTCCTCAGATGAGCTTAGGATGAGGGTTACAAAACCGCTCTGCACGTTTGCTACTTTGGCGCTTGCTTTCTCTTTAGCTTTAGGTGCTTCACTATCTGAAAAAGAGAAGGCGTTACTCTTGTCAAGCGCCAGTATGATCTGTGACTCTTTTCCCGCTTTAATCAAAAAGTTTTTTCTTGCAAAGGCAAGAGGTGTTGTGCCATCTTTAGCAAGCACTTGAAGCTGGTACGAACCCTCCGGCAAACTTGCACCGGCAAAACCGTCGGCATCGCTCACAATGGTAGTAGCGAGAGTGTTTTTTCCTTCACTTTGTGCATATATCTCTACTGTCTGCTTGCTCATCGGTTTACCGTCTTTTAACAAATAAAAAGAGAGTTCGCCATCTCCTGCAGCAAACAAAGAGAAGGCAAAAACTATTAAGGCTACTATTGTTTTCATAATTTACACTCCCAACCATCGGTTTTACATTGTTGTATATTTTTTCTCAGCTCAGTTGCTTTTTTAAACAGGTCTGCTTGTTTAAGCTGTTTAAGCTCTTTTTCACAGGCATCAAAATCACCCACCATATAGTAAGAGTAGGCTAGGGCATAGCGGATGTTTTCATCTTCTATAAGTCCGCTTCGTTTGAGTGCATTGTGACTCACTACTACTTTTTCGTATGCTTCGTACTCTAAATAGATTGCTATTCGCTGCTTGAGTTTCTCTTTAGCGTCAAGAAGCTGTGAATTTTTGTACAAAGAGAGCACAAAGTTTTTAGCGCGGCGGTAAAGCTCTGCAGACTCTTTGGTAAACTGCTCATCTCTGATGGATGCTTTGTCAAACAAGTCAGCTGCAGTTTGAAACATCCCTTTGTCTATGTAAAGGTAAGCAAGCATTGCGGTGAGTTTTGCACTTTTGTTAAACTGTAAAAGCAGCTCTTCGCCAAGAGCGATGGCATCGTCAAGTTGATGTGCATTTTTAAATGCACTCACAAATACCAAAGCACTTTTTTCATCAACCTCGGCATGAGTCAAATAAAGGCGCGCATCATTAAGTGCACCCTGATAGAGTTCAAGAGACATATAGTAAAAAAATCGCTGTTTTAAAAGAGTGTACTCCTGAGGAAATTTCAGCATCCCCTTCTCTAGCACCTCGAAACTTTGCTCTTTTTGCTCAAGCAGCCAGTGAAGCTCTGCACGCAAAGAGAAGAGTGAAGGTTTTTCAAAAGCGAGCTCTCCTGCACCGTTAAGATAACCCAAAGACTCTTTGTACTCTTTGAGTTTAAAGGAGTTTTGCGCCATATATAAAAAAATCGCTTTATCCTCTTGCCCTGCTTTCATGGACTCTAAAAAGAAGTTGTTTGACTCTTTATAAAGCCCTTGTTTTAAAGCCACAAGTGCTTTAAGCGTGTAGAAGCGCACAAGGTCGAGAGTTTTATCTTCGAGGTCTACATTTTTAAGAGCATCATCTGCTTTTTGAATGAGCCCGTCACGTAACAAAAGTGTTGCCAGTGCAACATTGTCGATATCATCATTTTTCTTCGCCTCAAGCAGTGTTAGTGTAAGACTTAGCATGATAGTTAGTAATAATAGTTTTTTCATTGTGTACTCTTTTTATTGAAAGTCAAAACGGACTTTCTGTTTTGCCCATACTTTTACAGCTTCACCCTTGTACTGTGCAGGTTTAAATTTCCACGTAGAAACCCCCGCAAGCACCACATCATCAAAGACACCGGCAGGTTCAGACTCTAAGATTTTGCTTTTTTCTACCTCGCCCTGTTTATTGATAAGAAGATTCACTACAACATAGCCTTTAAGCCCCATTTTTTTTGCTGCTTTTGGGTACTCCATGGCACCTCTTTGTGCAGGAGTAGGCGCTTCATCAACGCTCTCTTCACTCATGATGACATCTTTGTCTACATCACCAAGGAGTGAATTTTCTTCCAAATCGGCACTCATAAAACTCTCTAGTCCCGTATCGATTCCGCTTAAGTTTGATGAAAGTGAAGGCGAAGGAGCCATCTTTTTAGCTTGTACAGGCTTTGGTTTTGGCTTAGGCTTTGGTTTTGGCTTAGGTTTTGGTTTTGAGATTTTTTGTATCTCAAAAGCAGCACTCTCTTTTTTTGGCACGTTAGTAGCGACATCTGACTCACTATTCATCAAAATTACGGTGCTAAAAACAAAAAATAAGCCAAAAACCATCCATAAAGATGCTTTGAGATGGTTTTTTAGATTTTTCACCTTATCCAACCTCTTTCTCGGTTGCTACTGCGATATCTTTTGCCCCTGCCATGCGACACTGGTCTACAACATCTACAAGTTTGTCTACGGCAATAGTGCTGTCTGTTATTACGAGCACCGACTGTTCCGCAGAGGTACGAAGAAGGTCACGAAGTCGCCCCTGAATAGCCCAAACTTTTACAGGCTGGTTATCCACATAAGTTTCACCGCTTTGGTCAATATACACACGAATCACTTTACTCGATGCTTTGCTAGCCGAAGAAGCCCCCGGACGATTCAAATCAAGTTTCATATCTTTGACAAAAGTAGAACTCACCATAAAAAATATCAATAGAATAAAAACCATATCAATAAGTGGTGACATATCAATACCGATCTCTTCACTCTTTTTATTTCTAAATCTCACTTGTTACCCCTTTTGAACATAAAATGTCTTTAATTTGCTCGAGTTCAAGTTCCATATTGGTAGCTTTTTTATCGAGTATACGACCTATAATGAGTCCGGGAACAGCCACGACAAGTCCAAGCTGTGTTGTGAAGAGTGCCTGAGATATACCTCCGGCAATTCCTCCGCTTTGAGAAAACAACTCTGCACTTGCAAGAGAGTCAAAAGTCTCAATCATTCCCGTAACCGTACCAAGCAGACCGATAAGAGGTGCTGCTATGACGATTGTTTTTATAGTACTTTTATAACGCTTGAGCGTTACTATCTGTTTTGCGAACAAGTCATCTAAAAAGTTTCTGCTTGTTTTATTTGCACCGTAGAGGTGTACTACTTGGAGTGCTTCTACGATTGCACCGTCTATAAGTCCTCTCGGGTTTGTACGAATCTCTTGGCTGAACTTTCTCACAAGGTTACGCACATCCGCATTGGAGCCACGCTTGAGAGTGTGAAAACGATACCCAAGCGCATGCCAAAGAATAAGCACCAAAATCGCCAACGGCCACATAACAAAGCCACCGCTTTGCATATAGCCTAAGAATTGCTCTAGGAGTTGCATCTTATTTTTGTTTGCCGTATTCGTTGATGAGGTGAAGTGCAGAGTGCTCCATAGAGTCTTTCACTTTTTCAGCCCATCCGCCTAAAAGATTGCCTATCATAAGAATAGGAATCGCTACAATAAGACCAAGTTCTGTTGTCACAAGAGCGATAGAGATACCGCCTGAGAGAAGCTTTGGATCGCCTGTTCCAAACTCTGTGATGATGTCAAAAGTTGCAATCATTCCCGTTACGGTTCCCAGAAGACCCAAAAGTGGTGAAACGGCGGCAATCACCAAAATTACAGAACCAAATTTGTCAAGACGGCTGCTTTCGTGTAAAATCGATTCAGCAACGATATCTTCGATATGTTCACGGTCACGGTCAAGGTTTCTCACAGTCGCTTTTAAAACACGCGCGGTTGAGCCTCTTTTACTTTTTAGGAACTCTAAGGCATTCTCAACACCGCCTTTAAGGAGTTCTTGAAGCGTATCTTTTGTAAGTGTGTCTGTTGTTGTGCTTGCACTCATTAAGAAAAATGAACGTGCTATGGCTAAAAGAAGACCGATAACACCTAAAACTACAATCACCCAACCGATAATTCCACCTGAATTGATGATGTCAACTACTGTTTTTTCTTTAAGGTCATCAATCTCTTTAGTCGAATTTTCATAAAGAAAGATGTTCAGAACCTCCGGGCTTTGTTTATTATTTAATGCTTCAGCAGTTGTTTTTGCTTCAGTCGCATTGTATATTTTGAGTTTATTGTCTCCGGCTGGAACAAGTGCTCCGCTAAGCTCCGGTGAAACACCGTAACTTGCGATATTTCCTATTTTTACAATTGTACCGCTAATCTCGCTTCCATCTTGGGCATAAAATTTCCCGGCAACTGATTGAACTGAACTCAGTTGTGTTATAAGTTTATCTGTATATGTGAAGATACTGCGAAGTGCTGCTTGATAGTTTTCTTTATCTACAACAACATCCATGCCGTAAGGTTTGAGTGTGGTTGTGGCTTGCATAAGTACCGACTCAACAAGTGCCGTGTCATCGCCGAGCATTTGAAAGTTTTGTCTTGCACGAAAAAGGTCATCTGAGAGTTTTTCATTGAGTGCATTTTTTGCAAGTATCTCTTTTTCAAGCTTGGCAATATCGTTATGTGCCGCTTTCATGTTTTGTGAATTGTCTCTTTTTGCCTCTTCAAATCTTGTAGCGAGCATCTCTTTTTGTGCTTTTAGGTATGCAAACTCTTTTGCATAGGCTTTTTGAAGAGTCTCATCACTTGCGCTTAGTGTTATGAAAAGGGTGAGTAGTGTAAGTGCTATTTTTTTCATTAGTTTGTCTCCATCGTAAGAATCGCATTTGGAAGTGTGAAGTACCCGGTACGTATCTGTTTTTTGAATGCATCAAAAAGAGAGAGAATTTGCTCTTTTTCTTCTTTGTTTTGAACCTTGACATAACTATAAGCCTCTGCATCTTTGTGTGCGTAACCTACTTCATTGTCGGGTGTTTTAAAGAGAAGCATCATAGTTCCTATACGCGCGATTTCGACTAATCTATCTTCACCTCCAAGTGTGATAGTTTGTTTAAAAAGACCATTCTCTTTTGTTATTCTTATAGAGTCTGTGTAGGAGTTCCATGTGAGTGCAAGACCTTTTTGTGGCGTAACCAAGTCATTTTGCACCTGCTCTTTGATTTTGTCAAGATCAGCAATACGCGCTTTTATTTTAAAAGGAATAGAGGCATTTACATTTGCCGAGAGAGTCTCAAGAGCCGTTAAAATAAGAGGCTTGAGTCCCTGCGAGTTTTTAGATGCTTCTGTAATCTCTTTGCGCACCTTGTCAAGATCTTGGCGTGTTTGTTTGATTTGCAGCTCTTCACGAGAAGCAACGGAAGCGAGGTCATCTTTTTGTCTCATAAGTGAACGTATACTTGCTCTATAGCTCTCTTTCTCTTCTACAATAGCAGTGTCAAGACGTTCTACGTCCGCACGCAGTTTCATTAATGATTCAGCAAGGTTTTGTGAGTTTGCACTGACAGAAGAGCAGTAAAGCAGTAAACCCAAAGCGATGCTAAGTTTTGTTTTAGACATGGTTATATCCCCATATAGTTTAAGATGTGCAAGTGTATAAAATAGGGGTTACTTAAAAGTTACTCTTTAGTGACAGTTTGGTGACAAAAAGTGAGAAGAGGGGAAAAAAGAAGGGAAATTTCAAAGAGCAGAGTGCTCTTTGAAAGAAGAATTATAAAGCGTCGTTTGAACCAGCTTTACCTTTCCAGATATCAGCGATAGTTGCACCGGTAGCAGATGTGTTATTGATAGTGACATCATTCTTAATATTAACATTAGTAGTCCAATCTTCATAAGCATTGTGTGTTGTATTTGTGTCTTTTGAATTGTTTTTACTAAAGTAAGTTGCTGCGTCTCCTCCATCTATTCCATGATCCATTGTAACACCAGAGACATTCATATCATCTACAACCATTACATCTGATGTTCTGTAAGTAACAAGTTGAGAAGTATTATCATCAACTGATTTTGCACTTGTGAATTTTGCATTAGATAAAACAAGACCAGCATCGTTTTTCATATAGATACCTGAACCCGTAACTTCAGCAGTAAGCTTTGTGATTGTTGGTTTTGTAACTCTTTCAAAATGAGCATGGTCTTGATTGGTATCATTACCCATCTCTAAAGCTGAAGAGTCATATGCATTTGTTTTATCTACAGTTGTTTGAACAACATAAGCATTCGTAATTGTTCCGTTGTATCCTAAGTCGGTATCTATAGAGTCATCTTGTGCACCTTTAACATAAAGACCTGTTACATTTACGCTACCACCCCAAAACTCGATACCGTCATCAAGACCACCAAGAATAGCGATATTTTCGATAACGGTTCCAGAACCAACACCTGCAAGACTTAAGCCGTTAAGCTCTTTGTCTACTTCAACTTCGTATCCAGAGTTTTTAATAACTACATATTTAAGTACACCAGATGATTCTGTATCACTTGCATTGTTGTCAAGACCAAAAGTCTCTGCATCTGCTTCGTAAGTAACAACACCATTATAAGTGTAGCCATTTCCTAAGAGAGTAAGACCGCCCCACTCACCGGCAGTTCCATCAGGTGAAGTACCGATTAAGTTTGCTTGAGATGTAAAAGTAATAGGAGCAGCTTGTGTTCCTGTAGCATTAATATCTGCACCAGGTGCAATAATCATGAAAGAAGCTCCTGTACATCCTGCAATAGTAGTTCCAGCTGGAATAGTTAATGTTCCTGAAGAGAGTTTAACTTTGCCGTCAAGACCATAAGTTTTATTTGCATCTAATGTTTGTCCAGCAATAACGCCACTTAAAACTACATCAATATATGAAGCATTACAATTTGGTGTTGCTACAACTGGTGCCGGTGTTGAACTACTACTTTCACCACAACCTGTAAATGCTACTATTGTAGCTGCTAAAGCGCTTAAAACTATCTTGTTCTTAACTTTCATTTTCGTACTCCGTATTTAAATTTAACGGCATTATAAAATGAATTGATTACCCTTATGTTGCTACTTGGTAACAAACAAGTTACAGAGTATGAAATGACATCAAAACTTAGCCCCTCTCGTTTTCCGCTTATATCAACGAACTCTTTTGCTAAGACATTGCTGCCCGCTTTTAACGCCGCCGATAAAAAGTATTTTTTTCATCTGTATAAAGCAAGAGTTCATTATTCAATTGTTAGCCTTTTTTTAAACTTATTTTAAAACACACTTATTCATAATCTTCGTCCAGTCTAAATCAAAGTTTTTTTCCACGTAACTCTTGGCATGTGGAACTGTGCACGCAGAACAGTCTTGGTGAATGGCGTCGCCGTAGACTCCGGCTTTACCTTTTTTTGCGTCGATGGAGCAGAAACTAAACTTGGTTTTGCCGTCTACTTTCTCAACTCCTGCGTCGCTGAAGCGAAAATATGGGCAGGCACAGAGGTAGCAGTTGAGGTGCTTTGTGTCATGGCACTTTTTATTTTGGGCGTAGAGCGGACAAAAGTCGGGCTCGTTTTTTACCATGTTTTCAAAAACAAAATACTCTATAATCTCATCTTTTGTTTTTCCACATGCCACTAATTTTTCAACGATTTCCTTATGCTGTTTGGCATGTGCATCGAACCACGATTTGTAGGTCATTTGTTGCCTTTAAATGCTTTTACAAGATAAAAAATAATTATTATCTCTATGCCTAAAAGTAAAAAGTGGAGGGTGTAAACCTGCTCCTGTTTTTCAAATATCTCCAAAAAATGTTCTAAAAACTTGTAAAAGAGATAGGAAAAAAGCATCCCAAAAAGGTAGCCTGCCTGTTTTGCGACATCTACTTTTTCCAAATAGAGTGTTTTTTTCAAAAACAAAGTTTCGGCTCTAATGAGGTAAGAACCAAAGGCAAAAGTGAGCTGATACCCCCCGTACATCACAAGGGCGCTCATGTAGTTGTAGGAAAATAGTAAAAAATACCCCACCATCGCAAGCGTTACAAGTTCCACAAAAACAGATATTTTGTAAAAAGAGTGGATGTTTAAAATCTTAGAGTAAAGATTGGCAATACCAAGCATCGCAAAAGCCAAAGCAATCCCGCCCAAGCTGTAAACAGAGGGCTCAATAGGCGCATAAAGAGTAAAAATGCTCCCCACAGAAATGCCTAAAAATAGAGAGTTTAAAAACTTGTATTTTAAAAACTCTCGTATGTTTATGTGTAATGTTTGCATAATTCTCTTTAGTACTTAAGTTTCACTCCGGCGATTGCCGTTGTGGTAAAGTTTACGGGGTAAATTGCATCGTCAGATATCCACAAACCGTTTTTTTGGTTAAACAGATTGTTTATTTTAGCAAAAATTTCATAATTGTCTTTTGCATACGTTACCGAGATGTCAGTGCTTTTATAGGCATCTTGTTTTTGCGAAAAGTCGTTGTTAAAATCATCCGCCGCATACGCTTCACTTCTGTAGATTTGCGTTAAAGCAAACGTGGCATGTGGATTTGGCAGGTAGCTTAGCGTTGCTTTTACGTTGTGGTCGGAGACTCCGGGGAGGAAGTTGCCTGAGTAGTTTTTCTCCTCGTCAATAATTGCCTGAACATAGTTATAGTTGAGTGCTACATTCCACATGCCGGAGATGATGTATTTGTCATAGATATCAACTCCATATTTGTGGGATTTGTTTATGTTTGTATTGATTGAAGTTCTCGGTCCTGAGTAATCAGAAAGATAATAAATTTCATCTTTTAAATCAATATAACAAACAGAGATTTTAAATTTATTGCCCTTTTGGATATTGTTGTAGCCAAGGGTGTAATTGTTTGCCTCCATAGGGTTTAGTGGTCCGCTAAAATAGCTTGTAAAAGTGGATGAGTCAAAGGCAAAAAATCTATCAATATCGGGTGCTTGATAGGAATGTGTATAGTTTGCAAAAACAGACTGCTCTTTATCTAGCATATAGTTATATCCAAGTTCTGCACCATGAAGGACTTTGTTCGTTTGTAAGCTTTGATCTGCAAAATCATAATCAACTGTTTCATATCTGTATCCAACTTTAATAGTTGAATTATCCATATAAAACTCACTCATAATGAAGGCGGCATTGTTTTGTTTTTTAAAAAGAGTGTCTGAGGCAATTCTTTCTCCATAAAAGCCATCGTAACCAATACTAAAAGAGAGTAGTTTAGAAACATAATCTAAAGAAATTTTTGCATTTTTATAATCATAATGAGATGGACCGCTCCAAGATGGAATGTAATCAGATTTTTTCTTCTCATGACTTGCATCTACATTTAAAGAAAGAGCATCATCTATAAAATAACTCACACCTCCGCTCAGAGTGTCTGTGTCGTAGAGTTGGTGCGATAAATAGGCACCTTTTTGTGTCGGGTCATCACTGTACTGCTCTTGGGTTAAAGAGCTTGTGAAAAGAACATCCGTTCTGGAAAAAGAAGCTCCTGCTCTTAGTTCTAGCTCACTTAAGGGCGTATATGCCAGAGTAAAAGTTCCCGTTGATAATTTGTTTTCATCTTTGTTGCCATCGTTGTTTATATGACGGATTCCAGAACTTTTTTGTGCTTCGCCGCTTGCACTTAGAGAGAGTTTCTCATCGCTGTGCCCCAAATAAAACGAGCCTGAAGTAGTGCCGTATGTTCCGCCGTAAAGCGTGACTTCTTTGTTGTTGTTTTTCTTTGTGGTAATGTTGATAACACCGGCGTTTGCACCGTCGCCTCCAACAACAATTCCGCTCGATTTTATAATCTCAATTCTACTTATAGAAGCAGGGGAAATGGCGCTTAAAAGCGGAGCGACCATGTCAATGTTGTTGATTTTTCTTCCATTAACAGTGATAACAATATTTTGGTAGCCGTCGCCTATTCCGTACCCTCTCATATCAATTTTTTGTGAAAATGGGTTGCCGTAAGAGGGCATAGTTATAACCGAAGTCTGAGAGTTTAAAAACTCATAAACATTTTGAACATGCGCTTTTTCAATGTCCTCTTGTGTGTAGACTTCTACGGCGTCAGTTGATTTTAACTCGTCCGTAGCGATTGCAGTTGAGGTGACACTAAGCGGTTTAAGTGTGATAACTTCTTGGGCATTGAGGGAACTTGTTAAAGCTATGAGTGCTAGTGATAATTTTATTTTATTTTTCATTTATTTCCTTAGTATTTTTATATCTAACCATCTTTTTCTACGCTAAAGCATATACGAAAAAGATTTTATGGAGATAGGGCTAAGAAAAGTGAAGCAGTTCACTTTCCTTTTTACGCCCGTCTAAAATGTGGAAATGGCGGAGAAATAGCGTTGTTTAAACTCTTAAAGTAGTTGTAAAAGAAGTTTTGATTTGGAAAAAGACGGAGGATTTTACGTGTGTATTTTAAAAAGTAACAGTTACAATGGCAGGGTTTTGCTGAGAGTTGCAGCGGGCAAAGGGTAAGCAGCTCATCTTCTTCTAACTCCGCTTCAAGCTCTGAGCCCTCGAATTTTAGCATGTGGAAACTCTGCACAAGCACTGCGATAGAGTTCATCTTTATTTGGTTGACAGTTGCAGTGATAGCGGTCAAACTGAAATAGTTTTTACCAAAACCCTTAGGTAACTTCATAATGCTCTTTTTGTTATTTTTTCGAAATTGTAGCGAAATTGTTTTGACTTTATCGCACACAATAGAATAATTATTTAATTCTTATATATTTACTTTAAAACCATTTACATAATCTTAAGCATAATAATGATTATTTTTTATACATTAATTTGTTTAATAAAAAAAAATGGTTGTTATAATTCTTCTCAATAATGATTAAACTCATTGCTCAGAGGAGTTAAACGATGCAAAAATTGCATGATATTAGCGAAGCTAGAAATAAAAAAATAAATAAAATTGAAGAGATAAAAGCACTAAAAAAACCTATGGAGGCGTATGAGCAGATAGAGATGTATGCAAAAAGCGGCTATGACTCGATTCCTGATGAAGATAAGAAGTACTTTTTAAAGTGCTTTGGTATTTTTGATAAAGATGCACAAACCCCTAAACAGTTTATGATGCGTGTTCGTATTGCCGGTGGGCATTTGAGTGCGGCTCAGGCAAATAAACTCGGTGAAATTGCAAGAGATTTTGGACAAGATTATATCGATATAACAACTCGTTCACAAATTGAACTGCGTTATTTAAACATAGAAGATATGCCTAAAATTATTGCCGGCATGAATGAAATGGGCATAGACTCTTACCAAACAGGAGTAGATAACTTCAGAAATATTGTAACTGACCCGCTTGATAGAGATGGATTTGACAATATTCTTGGAGCATTTGCACTCTTAAAAAAAATTCAGAGTCAATTTCTGCACAATCCTGAGTGGATCTCTAGTGTGCCAAGAAAGCGTAACAACTAAGGAGACTTAGGAGGATTACAACAAGCTATGCTATATAAAAGATGAGGGAATCGGCTCCTCGGT
>MNYP01000018.1 GCA_001873135.1 Helicobacteraceae bacterium CG2_30_36_10 | reverse complement strand
ATTTAATGAAAAAAGTTGTTGCTGCGAAAGCAGAGAGCAATAAAAAACCTATTAAAACATGGTCTCGTAGAAGTACAATTCTACCTGACATGATTGGTTTAACAATGAATGTTCACAACGGACGTCAATTTGTTCCTGTATATGTTACAGAGAATCATGTTGGTTATAAATTAGGTGAATTCGCACCAACTCGTACATTTAAGGGCCATAAAGGTTCTGTACAGAAGAAGGTAGGTTAATCATGGCTAGAGCATTATTAAGATTTATCCGTGTTTCACCAATTAAATCTCGTCTTATTGCAAGAGAAATTCAAGGTATGAATGCTGAAAAAGCATTAGCAGCTTTAGAATTTACTCCAAACAAAGCAGCAAAAATTATCGCTAAAGTACTTGCATCCGCAGTTGCTAACAGTGGTAGTGAAGCTGAAGATTGTGTTGTTACATCATGTCGTGTTGACAATGGTCCGGTACTAAAACGTTTCCGTCCACGTGCTCGTGGTATGGCTTCAGGCATTAGAAAACCAACAGCACATATATTAGTAGAAGTAGAGGGTAAATAATATGGGTCACAAAGTTAATCCTATTGGTTTACGTCTTGGTATTAACCGTAATTGGGAAAGCCGTTGGTTTCCTGATTTTAAAACAGCTCCAGAGAGCTTAGGTGAAGATTACAAGATTCGAACATATTTGAAAAAAGAACTTTACTATGCCGGTGTTGCAAACATCATTATAGAAAGAACAGTGAAAAGACTTCGTGTAACAATCGTTGCAGCTCGTCCTGGTATCATTATTGGTAAAAAGGGTGCGGACATTGAGAAGCTTAAATCTGCAGTTCAAAAATTAGTAGGTAAACCAATATCTCTAAACATTAAAGAAGAGAAAAAAGCACAAACTTCGGCACAACTTGTTGCTGAAAATGTAGCTACTCAACTTGAACGTCGTGTTGCATTTCGTCGTGCTATGAAGAAAGTTATGCAAGGTGCACAGCGTTCTGGTGCTAAGGGTATAAAAATTGCAGTTGCAGGTCGTCTTGGTGGAGCTGAAATGGCTCGTACTGAGTGGTATTTAGAGGGGCGTGTTCCTTTACATACACTTCGTGCAAGAATTGATTATGGTTTTGCTGAAGCTCATACGACTTATGGTTGTATCGGTGTTAAGGTTTGGATATTCAAAGGTGAGGTACTTACTAAGGGAATTCCTGCAGAAGTAAAAGAAGAGCAACAAAAAGAGACTCGTCGTCCTAAGCGTGCTCCAAGACGCGATAGCGAAAAGGCTGAATAGTTATGTTGATGCCAAAGAGAACAAAATACCGTAAGATGATGAAAGGGCGTAACCGTGGTTATGCTCGTTCAGGTTATAATTTAGCTTTTGGTGACATCGCATTAAAAGCTGTAGAAGCAGGTCGTATTAACTCTCGTCAAATTGAGTCGGCTCGTATTTCTGCAACTCGTCACATTAAAAGAAATGGAAAGATTTGGATTCGTGTATTCCCTGCTAAGCCATTAACTGCAAAACCTCTTGAAACTCGTATGGGTAAAGGTAAGGGTTCAGTTGATAGTTGGGTCATGAACATTAAGCCGGGTCGTATAATTTTTGAAATGGCTGGTGTTTCTGAAGAGATTGCTCGTGAAGCATTAACTCTTGCTCTGCACAAACTACCTTTCAAATGTAAAATAATCACTGCGGAGATGAACAATGAAATATTCTGATTTAGCAGATAAAAACTCAAGCGAACTTCAAGCTATGCTTAAAGTTAAGAAGACTGAGCTTTTTACTTTAAAAATGAAACAAAAAATGATGCAATTGACTAACACTAATGAACTTACTGTTACGAAAAAAGATATTGCTAGAATCAACACTGCACTTACTGCAGTGGCAAACTAAGGGACGGCGATGACACATAAACGTGAAATTCAAGGTAAAGTTGTTAGTATTGCAGGCGACAAAACGATTTCTATCGTTGTTGAGCGTCGTGTAATGCACCCTCGTTACCATAAAGTTGTGAAACGTTTCAAAAAGTACTTAGTGCATGATGAGCGTAATGAAGTAAAAGTTGGGGATGAAGTTATTGCAACTGAATGTCGCCCACTTTCTAAGACTAAATCTTTTAGACTTAAGACAGTAGTGACAGGAGCTAAATAATGATCCAAGGTTTTACTCGTCTAAATGTAGCTGATAATACAGGTGCAAAAGAGATTATGTGTATAAAGGTACTTGGCGGTTCAAAGCGTCGTTATGCTTCCATAGGTGACGTTATCGTTGCTTCTGTGAAAAAAGCGACTCCAACTGCTAAAGTTAAAAAAGGTAAAGTTGTAAAAGCTGTTGTTGTTAGAACAAAAAAAGAGGTTCAGCGTGAAAATGGTTCTCTTATTCGTTTTGATGACAATGCAGCAGTTATACTTGATGACAAGAGAGAGCCTATCGGTACTCGTATCTTCGGACCTGTTGGTCGTGAAGTTCGTTATGCTGGATTCATGAAAATTGTATCTCTTGCGCCGGAGGTTGTTTAATGGCAAAGTTTAATTTCAAAAAAGGCGATACTGTAGAAATTATCGCTGGAGATGACCGTGGAACTAAGGCAACTGTGTTAGCAGTTCTACCTAGGAAAAACAAGGTTATCGTAGAGGGTTGTAAAATTGCTAAAAAAGCAATTAAACCAACTGAAGATAACACTAAAGGCGGTCATATCAATAAAGAGATGCCTATAGATGTTTCAAATGTACGTAAAGTGGAGGCATAATTAGATGGCTCGTTTAAAAGAAAAATATTTAGCTTTAAAAACTGAAATTCAAGCTGACTTAGGAATTAAAAACCCAATGCAAACTCCAAAAGTAGATAAAATAATTATCTCTGTTGGTGCTGGCTTCGCTATGAAAGATAACAAGCTTATTCAAAATATTGAAGATACTATTACTACAATTGCCGGACAAAAAGCAACTACTGTAATAGCTAAAAAATCTGTTGCAGGTTTTAAAGTTCGTGAAGGTATGCCGGTTGGTATTCGTGTTACACTTCGTGGTGAGAAAATGTACGACTTTTTAGATCGTCTAGTTTCTATCGCACTTCCTCGTGTAAAAGATTTCCGTGGTGTTCCAAGAAATGGTTTTGATGGCCGTGGTAACTATAACTTCGGTCTTCAAGAACAACTTATTTTCCCAGAGATTAGTTATGATTCAATCATACAAATTCATGGTATGAATATCACAGTTGTAACAACTGCTGATTCTGATAAGGCTGCATTTACTCTATTAGAGAAAATGGGTATGCCTTTCACAAAAGGGAGTAACTAATGGCTAAAAAGTCAATGATCGCAAAAGCTGCGAGAACTCCAAAATTTGTAGTACGCGGATACACAAGATGTCAAATCTGTGGTCGTCCACATTCAGTACTACGTGACTTTGGAATCTGTCGAGTATGTTTTAGAAAAATGGCAAACGAGGGATTAATCCCAGGTGTTAGAAAGTCTTCTTGGTAAGCTAAGATGCACTAGTGCATGAGCTTCCAGCTGAAGGAAACTTAGCGTTAGCGCAGCTAAAAGGAACTCGTTCCTTTTGCGTATCAAATTAGAGGAAACTTCTAATTATTAGTTTTTACTAGATCTTATTCTAGTAATCACAAAGTCAAGGAATAATAATGGCAATTAATGATCTAGTATCAGATGCGTTAACACGTGTTCGTAATGCGGGTATGAGAAGATTACCTGTTACTACTTTAGTTCACTCCAAGAGTATTGAAGCATTAGCAAATATCTTAGTAGAAAAAGGTTATATTGATAGCTGTAACGTTGTTGAAGACGGCGTTAAAAAAACTATCAAAGTTGTATTAAAGTACAATGATGAAGGTAAAACTGTAATCAATGAACTTAAGAGAATTTCTAAGCCGGGTCGTCGTGTTTACAAAGGTAAAGAAGATATTAAAAGATTCAAAAATGGTTACGGAACTATTATTGTTAGTACATCTCATGGCGTTCTTGCTAATGACAAAGCTTACGAGCTTGGCATTGGCGGTGAAGTTATGTGTACGGTTTGGTAAGGAGATAGCATGTCAAGAATAGGAAAATTACCTGTAAAATTTGAAGCTGATATTAGTGTTAGTTCAAATGGAAATGTTATAACTTTTGTCAAAGGCAAAAATAGTGTTGATTTAGATACAAAAGGAAATGTTACTTTCTCTTTAGAAGATAATGTTTTAACTTTTGTAAATATGTCTGAGAGTAAAGTACATAGAGCTTTTTGGGGTACATATCGTGCACTGGCTGCGAATATTGTGACTGGACTTACTACTGGATATACTAAGCAATTAGAAATCAATGGTGTTGGTTACCGTGCAGCTGTTCAAGGAAATATACTTAATTTACAACTTGGTTTTTCTCATGATATTAATTATGAATTACCATCAGTGGTAGAAGCGAGTGTTGAGAAGAATGTGATTACTCTAAAAAGCCATATCAAGCAAACGCTTGGTCAAGTTGCTGCAGAAATTAGATCATTCCGTCCACCAGAGCCTTACAAAGGTAAGGGTGTTAAATACATGGAAGAGCATATCGTGCGTAAAGCCGGTAAAACTTCTAAGAAATAAGGGAGGAATATAAATGAATGCTAAAGTATTAAAAAGCAAAGTTGCGAATCGTTTAAAGCGTAAGCGTCGTATCCGTGCAAAAATATCTGGTTGTGCTTCACTTCCTCGTGTTTCTGTATTTCGTTCAAATCGTTATTTAAGTGTACAAGCTATTGATGATGCTACTGC
>MNYP01000156.1 GCA_001873135.1 Helicobacteraceae bacterium CG2_30_36_10 | reverse complement strand
ATTTTAAGAGCTTTGCCGTGCAAAAAATAGACGGTTCTTGGCATGTGAAAACAAGAGAAAATATTCCTTATACGGAAGGTTTTGACACAGACGACGGAGAGTTCGTTTTTTTAGAAGAGTTGGAGATGGATTTCAATATGAGTGAAAAACTCTTTTTAGTGACACCCAAAAGTGCTAAAAGTTTAAACTCACAGTTCAAGCGGGAAGAGTGCGTCTATCTTAACAGCACTTTGGGGTTTAAAGACGGTGAAGAAGTGACTGTATCTTCGGCATGTGGAAGTGTAAAACTAAAAGTAAAGATTAATGATGACGTGAGAGAAGATTGTGTTTTAATTTACAGCGGCACAAAAGGCGTGAACAACTTAACAAGTTCAAAACACTCACACGAGGGTAAAAATGCAATATATCAAGAAAATAAAGTAGAGGTTAAGAGATGAGTACAACACAAGAGTTAGACAAAAAATATGTTTTGCCTACATACGCAAGAGCTGATGTAGAGTTTGTAAGCGGTAAAAACGCAAGATTAGTGGATGTCAATGGCAAAAAATACATTGATTTTGCAGCAGGAATAGCCGTAGTAAGTGTCGGTCACGGCAATGAAAGACTTTCAAACGCACTATGTGAGCAAGTCAAAAATATGATTCATATGTCAAATCTTTATTACATTGCTCCTCAAGCCAAAGCGGCGCAAAAGCTTGTTGAGGCGAGCGGTTACGATATGAAATGTTTTTTTGGAAACAGCGGAGCCGAGGCGAATGAAGGTGCTATAAAAATTGCCAGAAAATACGGTGAAAAAGACGGAGAGATTAAAAGATACAAAATCATCACACTCGACCACTCTTTTCACGGACGTACAATCACGACGGTAAAAGCAACGGGACAAGCCTCAATGCACAACTATTTCGGACCTTATCCCGATGGTTTTGTGTATGCTAAAGATATTGATGCAATAGAGTCTTTGATAGACTCTCACACGGTAGCCGTGATGATTGAGCTTGTTCAAGGTGAGGGCGGAGTTCAGCCACAAGATAAAGAAAAAGTGCAATCTTTGGCAAGAATGTTAAAAGCAAAAGATATTTTGCTTATGATTGACGAAGTGCAAACAGGAGTCTACAGAACAGGCAAGTTTTTGGCTTCAAACCTTTATGAGATTGAACCCGATGTGGTTACTTTGGCAAAAGGTGTCGGCGGTGGAGTTCCAGTTGGTGTTGTGATGACAAGTAAAAAAGATATTTTCAATGCAGGCGATCATGGCTCGACTTTTGGCGGAAATAACCTAAGCACGGTTGCTATTTGTGAAGTTATGGACATTTTAAATGAATATAATGAGAGTGGCGAGTTAGAAATTGGTATGCTTATGTTTGAAAAAGCCCTTGATAAATTCTACAATGCAAACACTAAGCTATTTACTCAAAAAGTAGGTATCGGCATGATGGCAGGACTGAGAGTAAAAGATGCCGACACTTTAGCAAGCATAATAAATAATGCAAGAAATGAGGGTGTTATAGTCTTAAAAGCCGGAAAAAACACTTTAAGATTTTTACCACCACTAACAATTACAAAAGAGGAAATAGATGAAGGTTTTAAATCTCTCAATCGCGCTGTTGCTCATTTGCAGTAGTTTACTTACAGCACAGGAAATAAATGCAAATCTAGAGGCATATATCTCCGAACCTAAAACTAAGCAGTTTTCTTTAGATTATGAAAAAAATGAAGCGGAGAGTTCTAAACTTCGCGACTCATGGATAGCCCCGCTAAATTTGCAATACAGTTACTCCAAAAGTAACCCGTATGAAAGTGTGCAGACAAATGAGTACGCTGCCATAAAAATGGATCAGCCCATTTTTCAAAGCGGCGGGATTTATTATGGTATTAAGTTTGCAGAGGCTTCAAGAGTTTATGCAAACTATTCCGTTGATGTTGCAAAAAGAAAGTTGGTTAAAGATGCCGTCTCACTTTTGATGCAGATAAAACAGACCGATTTAAAAGTGGAGAGACAACATCTACAGATAAAAAATTCAGAGATAAACTTAGAACTCAAAAAAGAGCAGTATTTAAACGGACAGCTTGATTCGGGCTTTTTAGATAATGCAGTCATCGAGAAAAACACCGTTACTCAAGCTCTCTATGATATTGAAACAAACAAAGAAAAACTCATCTCAAAGTTTCAGGCAATAAGTGATATGCCGTATGCAAGTGCCGCCATACCGCAGTTAGAAATTTTAAATGAAGAGGAGTTTTTAAAATACAACATAGTTCTCAATCTCTCTCAAAGCGAGATAGAAAAAAGCAGATACAGTAAAAATGTAACTATAGCTAAGTACCTTCCAAAAATCAGCTTAACAGCCGGATATAACTGGAGCAAGAGCAATCAACAGTACACACCAACATCTCCTTCTATCTCTACAGAAAGAGATTATTATGACTATGGCGTAAAAGCATCTATGCCCATTGATATCAATACTTACAGAGATGTTGAGTCTTCAAGAATAGACTTTTTAAAGTCAAAAGTAGTCGTAATAGATAAAAAAAGAGAACTGAGTGCACTCTTTGAACAGGTAATGCAAAATATAAAAAATTTAGAGAAAAAGAAATCATTAAGTGTGCAAAATAAAGAGCTTTACCAAAAGTTGCTCGACGATACAAAAGAGCTGTTTCAAGCCGGATATAAAACGAGTTACGATGTAGACATACTTGAAAATTCGGTAATTATTCAAGATTTAGATGTAAAAATTTACGAAATAGACAAACAGCTCGAACTTTTGACCCTTTACGAAATGTATAAACATGAAATTTAGTGACTATATGACTGAGTGGCTCTACGGCGAAGAGGGCTACTACGCAACATATAAAAATATAGGTAAAAACGGCGATTTTTACACTGCAGTAAGTACAAGCAAGTTTTTCGGCGGAACTATTGCCAAACATATTATCGCTTTAGTAGATGAAGGTTTTTTGCAAAAAAACGGAGTTGTTTGCGAGATTGGCGCGCATCATGGCTACTTTTTAGCTGATGTTATAGAGTTTATTTACACCCTCAGACCAAAACTGCTCAGCACTTTAAAGTTTGTAATAATAGAGCGATTTGACTCTTTGCAGGAGTTTCAAACCAACTACTTTAAAGAGTCATTTGGCGACGCCGTTTCACTCACTCACTATAAATCTCTAGACGAACTCAAATGCGAAAATGCTTTTTTTATAGCCAACGAGATATTTGATGCCTTTCCGTGTGAGCTCTACTTCAAAGGCAAAACTGCAAGAGTGGACTCTCATAAAATCGAGTTTGATGTTGAGAACGACTGGGTAGATGAAAAAGCAAAAAAGTACCACAAAGACCGAGGCGAAATAGCTGTTGGGTATGAAGAGTTTGCAAAAGAGATGGCTTCCACATGCCAGAAGTTTGAGTTTATGAGTTTTGATTATGGAGAGATGATGGCAAGACCTGACTTTTCCATAAGAGTTTACGAAAAACACAAAGTGATTCCATTTTTTGATGAAGCAATAAAAAGAGAAGAACTCTTCGCAAAGTCTGACATAACCTACGACGTAACATTCGCACACGTAAAAGACGCTTACGAAGAAGCAGGCGTGAAGTTCATAGAGTTAAAAGCCCAAATGGTAGCACTCATAGATATGGGCATACTAGACCTCTTAGAGATACTAAAAGAGAAGGTAGAAGAGAAAATATACAAGCAAGAGCTAGAAAAAGTAAAAATGTTGATTTTACCCAACTTTTTAGGTGAGCGGTTTAAGATGATACGGTTTAGAAAAGAGAAGAACTAAAGCCTCGTTTCCTATTGTTTGAAAGCTCCTTCTCGCTCCCAAGTAAAACTTTGGAATGTGTACATCAATAACAAGTATCAGTAAAGTATGCAGAGTACGCATATTTAGGAGTTTTAGTGGCAGATGCCATAAAATAAATCTATTTTTATGGCATGTGGAAATTTAGAAGTTTTATAAACCTTCAATCATCTTTAAAAGTTCTTCAGGTCTATTGGAATTTTTAACAGCATTTTCTTTGCTGATAATTCTTTTTTGCAAAAGTTCTACAATCTCTTGCGTCTGTGTACTCATATTTGTCTCTCTTTGGTTCAACTGCATTTGAGAGTAGAGTTGGTGCACTTTGTCTTCACGTATAAGGTTGGCAATGGCAGGGTTTGTGATGAGTACTTCTTGAACTGCAACTTTGCCGCCGCCAATTCTAGGTATAAGCGATTGCGATACGACTGCAATCAGTGAAGAGGAGAGTTGTGCTCTAATTTGTCCTTGCTCTTCTCCTGAAAATACGTCGATAATACGGTTAATAGTACCCGGAGCAGAATTTGTATGCAGCGTGCCAAATACCAAGTGACCGGTTTCCGCAGCCGTTAGAGCCGCACCGATTGTTTCAGCATCTCGCATCTCCCCGATGAGGATGATGTCGGGGTCTTGTCTAAGTGCATATTTAAGTGCAGCTGCAAATGATTTCGTGTTGCTTCCGACATCTCTTTGTGAAAAAAGAGATTTAATA
>MNYP01000157.1 GCA_001873135.1 Helicobacteraceae bacterium CG2_30_36_10 | reverse complement strand
TTGAACGCTGTCCGCCGGTATTGGCATATACTTCATTGTCGAGAACAACATGCATCATGTTGTGACCACGCTCCATACAACCAGAAATCCATTGGAAACCGATATCGTAAGAAGCGCCGTCACCTGCAAAAGATACAAATTTAGGGTTACGGTCCGGTTGCTTTAGACGACCTTTTGTTTTTAACGCTTTGTACATTGACTCAGCACCGGCAACTGCAGTTGAACCGTTTTCAAAACCGACATGAATCCAAGATGCATCCCAAGAAGTATAAGGATAAACTGCTGTACAAACTTCAAGACATCCAGTAGATGCCGAAAGTATTAAATCATCGTTCGTTGCATTCAAAACTTCACGAACAATGATAGAGTGAGCACAACCCGGACAAAGAAGGTTTGCACCTTCAAAACGGTCTGCCGATGTTGAAAACTCTTTTAAGTTTTTTACTTTTTTCATTTCACTCATAGTTTTCTCCTTATAAAAAAGCTAGTTTCGGTCCACGAACACCGATAAACTGTTGTAGTTGAGTTGTTATTTTACCGGCATCAACATTTGCTTGAAGCTCAGTATAAAGATTAGCTAAATGTTTCTTAGTTAAATCGCGTCCGCCAAGACCATAAATATAACCGCAAAGCATTGCTCTGTCAGCAGTATTATACAATGCGCCTGCTATTTCATTAAATAGCATTCCCGGAGCACCGTTTGGAGATGAACGGTCAAGTGCAGCTATTGCTTTAACGCCCTTAAGTGCCTCTGCAATTTCCATAAATGGGAATGGACGAATAACACGAATTCCAACCACACCTGCTTTAATACCCTTTGCCCTCATCTCTGTTGCAACTTCACGAGCAGTCTCAACAGAAGAACCCATACAAACAACGCATACATCTGCATCGGCCATATCGTAACTCTCAACAAGGTTATATTTGCGACCGCTTAGTTTTTCAAATGAGTCAAAAGCAGCTTGAATTTTAGGCAAAACTTTAGTCATAAGGTCATTATGTTGACGAGCTTTATGCTCAAAATGCCAATCTTCTTCAGTTTGTACACCATGTGTTACAGGATGTTCAAAGTCAAGCATGTCATTCATTGGTTTAAAGTCACCAACAAAGCTATAGGCAACATCATCAGTTAATGTATGAACGCCTTGAGCTGTATGTGAAGTCATAAACCCATCTTGATGCACCATACATGGAAGTCTTACATCATGATCTTCAGCAACTTTAAAAGCTATAAAGTTTAAATCATAAGCATCTTGAGGACAGTAAGCACCAAGCTGAATCCAACCGCTGTCACGACCAAGATACATATCTGCATGGTCACCGTTAACATTAAGCGGCGCAGCAAGTGCACGGTTTACAACATTTAAAATAATCGGCAAACGCATGCCTGAAGCTTGGTAAAGAACTTCAATCATAAGAGCAAAACCTTGTGACGAAGTAGCCGTTGCAACACGCCCACCGGCAGCTGAAGCACCGACGCATCCGCTCATTGCAGCATGCTCAGACTCAACCATTACAAATTCACCCTCGATATAACCGTCTGCCAAAAACTTTGCATACCCTTCAACAATCGGAGTTGATGGAGTAATCGGGTAAGCAGCAACCACATCAATCTGAGACTGTCTTAAAGCTTGAGCAGCTGCGAAGTTGCCATCCCATACTTCAATATCTTTTAATTCCATTTTATCAAATGCCATTATTCTTTCTCCTCTTTAGTCGGCCACTGAGCCAATGCTGTTTCTTCATCTGTATGCTCATTAAACATTAAAAGTGATTTAGGATTTGTAGGACAAACCTCAACACAAATACCACACCCTTTACAGTGATCCATATCTACACCGATCATTTTTTTATCTCTTGCAATAATTGACAAATCTGGACAATAAACCCAGCAAAACTGACAATCTATACAAAAATCTTTATTAAATACTGGTTTTTTAATTCTCCAGTCTGCAACACTCGCTACAAACGAGCTATTTGGTGAATAAGCACGATCTTCTTGAAGAGTTCCTGCAATATCGTCTATCTTACCATCAAACGTACGGAGCATCGCTCCGATTTCAAATTCGTCCCAACCTATGTTTGCCATCATTAGTTCCTTATTTTACTTCATCATATGCGCGTTGGATTGCGATCATATTTGCATCGATAATTTTTTGAGGTAATTTTCCAAGAATTCTTACCATACTGTCTTTAAAAAACTCTATGTCATACATTCCTGAAATCTTCATAAATGCACCAAGCATTGGAGTATTTGGAATTGGACGACCGATAGTTTCTTGAGCAATTTTAATACAATCAACAGTATAAATTTCTTTGCCTTCAAGCTTTGGTTGAGACGCGATAAGCTCTTGCTTAGTTAAATGAGTAGTAATAATATATTTAGTATTTGGCTTAGCGTGAATAGTAACGTCCGTTGTATATACTAAGGCAGGATCAATTACAAAAACAAAATCCGGTTCCATATATTTTTCATGATTCATAATCACCTTGTCGGCTACACGATTGTATGCAGTCATAGCAGCTCCACGTTTTGCAGAGCCGTAAAACGCGAATGCTTGCACATGTTTACCTGTTGTGGAAATAACATCCGCCAGACCTTTTGCACCTGTTACGGCACCTTGTCCAGCACGACTATGCCATCTTATTTCTAGCATAAATTCTCCTTCAATTTTTAGTGACTTAATTTCTAGTCTAATCTGTTGTATTTTAGGCAAGTTGCTCTTAAATACAGCTTCAATTCTCTACATCAAGTTGTTAACTAAGCTTAATTGTGTGATATCTTCCTATCTTCTAGATGAGTGACAGCTTCGATCACATTAGCAAAAACAAATTGAGTATAAGATTCTATTATTTCACGAGAGTCATAACCGCTAAGTACCCCTATAGAATTAACGCCTGCATTTTGAGCACAAATTAGGTCTAGCTTTGTATCTCCTATCATCCAAACCTCTTTGCCTTTAGTCTCTAATGCTTGCATGGCTTTTAGTATTGGTTCGGCATGTGGTTTCGGGTTTTGTACATCTTCATGACCTATTAAAACTTCGAAATAGTCCATCAAACCAAAGTGCTCCATTAAAATTCTAGAGTAGAGACCTGTTTTGGTTGTAACAATGCCAAGTGTTGCAAAGGTACTCGCCTTAATGATAGCCTCTTTTGCAGACTCTATTAGATATGTTTTTTGTGTTGATATCTTGCGGTAATGCTCTTTGTAGGTAGCAACATGATCCCAAACTTTACTCTTATCTACTCCTAAATCGGCGTACATTATGTCCAATGGATAACCGATAAGTTTTTTGATATCTTTATCTTTGGCATGTGGAGTTTTATAAAAGTCAAAAGTATGGTGAAAACTCTCCAAAATCGCATCTGTCGAGTCTATCAGTGTTCCGTCTAAATCGAATAGTATTATCATTGAATTTCCTCTTTTCCCATTTTAGGGCTTTAAAATAGACTAAAAGAACAAAAGTGTATTTTAAAATATAAATTGTTTATTCTTTTTTATTTAAGATGTATGAATATAATTTAACTATTATATTAGAGATGCCTTTAAATCCAAATTATAATGAGTTATCAATTTTCATATATACTATTTAGAGGTGCCTTTATTAAATTGTGTTTTTTAGGTAGCTAATCTTTGAAAAAATATAAGCAACAAATAATGACATTATAGTAATTGTAACAGCAGTTAAAGGTATCAGGATCCACATTTGAACCTCTGGATTAAATCCGAAATAATGAAATTTTTTGATTAAGAACATTAAACATATTGACATGGGAACAATTGTAATACTGAAATTTTGATAAAAGTAGTCACCTTTGGTATAAATGGACTCATAATAATGTCCAACAGCTGTGAGCACTCCAAAGAGTATAAAAAATAAAATTAAATACAGAGTCTTTATATTTCTAGTAGAGTGAAATATCAAGTGGCCGGCAAAAAAGTAACCAAGATACAGGGGAAACATTTGGATAAATACAGTTGCACGATGTGGTGATGTATTGGTGGCAATGCTAACCATTGATATAGATAACAAAATAATTGTCAAGATATAGATAGAAAATTGACCAAAAAAGCAAGGGTACTAATAATCTATTTATCCGCTTTGAGTAAAAACTTGACAAAGTTGGGTAGTCACGATCAGGTGAAAGCAAAAGTGCACCGCTTATCATTACAAAAGCGGAACACCCCATAGAAAAAATGATAAATAAAGATTGGAAGTCCACCATTAAAGACCATTAGTATCCCCCGAAAAATTGAGGAACGCTTGTGAAACATGTACTACAATAATCGCAAGTGCAGCCAAAATACGCATATCATTCAACCATGTCATAAACCTTTCTCCTCAAGAAAAACTTCAATAGTCTTCAAAACAGTCTGAATTTCAACTAGAAAATTCCAATGTTTCTATACTTATAGTTTTTAATTATGACAATTATAGTTAGAAAATATTAAATTTTAATTATTTATTTGAATTAGTTGATGAATTTAAATAAA
>MNYP01000015.1 GCA_001873135.1 Helicobacteraceae bacterium CG2_30_36_10 | reverse complement strand
ACTTGGCAAGAAAGCTATAGAATTTTATATACTCAATAAAAAGAATCAAGAGATAGTTGATAGTTACAATAATTTTATTAAACTTTTAAATGCTTCTGCTTAGTTATTAATCTGATTATGCAACCAAAAGATGAAATAACTCGTAGTTTATTAATAGATAGAAAAACTTGGGAAGTTTTTTAATTAGGACTATTTCGCGTAGCCCTTATTTATAGGGTCATTTTCATCATATTTCAGTAGTTTTAAAATACTTTTTTTATTCATTTTTCTCGCAAAATCCACTGCTTTAAAACCTTTTGCATCAACTGCTTCTTGGTCTGCACCCTGTGCTAAAAGTATTTTTGCAATCTCAACTCTGCCATAGCAAGCTGCCGCCATTAAAGAGGTAAAACCGCTTCTTCTATTTGTCTTATTTACATCAACACCTTTTTCTAGCAAATAATTGAGTATTTCAACATTGCCATACGTTACAGCCATATCAAATATGCTTACCCCTTCTTCATCATAGTCAAATATATCAGCCCCGCTATCTATAATTAAAAGAAGTAAATCCATATCGCATTTAGCTCTAATTCCACATGCCAAAACAGATTCACCGCTTTCATCACAATCATTTACATCAGCACCCTCTTTGATATACTTTTTAATATTTAAATAATCGTTATTTTTTAAAAACTCTAGCCATCTATTCATCAATTGCCTTTTTTTGTTTTGTTAGTATATATAAAAAGTCATTAGTATTTTTTAAGTATAATCCCCTCAACAAATCATTTAAGCGAGAATTCATGGAAATTATTCAAACAACAGATGCTTTTAAAGCATTGATAGAAGATATAAAATCAACAACAGGATACAGAGACCCTTTAGCCTTTGGTATATGTAGAGTAGACTTAGGTCAACTAAATGTAGATAAAACCCTTCAAGCAACCTATCCGTTAATCAATTGGAATGAAAATTTTGGCAGTGCAGCTATTTTTGTTAGAGCCTTATCAGAGCAAGGTGTAACTATTGATTTTACTCAGAGTGAAGTTGTTTGTAACATTAATTTAGATTTCTTAAAAAGTTGTTTAGCTTCTTTTACACCCTATTCTGATGAAGCTTACGGTGATGCACATAAAAATATTCAAGTCGTCTCATCACTTTATACTCAAATAATAAACAGCGGCAGTTTAGAAGGCGAATTTAAAGTGACATTTATTTTTGACGATGTGCCTCTAAAAAGTGTAGAAGCTAGCTACTTGAAACTTTATGCACTTTCACAAGCAAAAGTACCCATTAGAGGAGTTAATCTAAATGGTGCTTTTGGCGCCTTACCTAATGTTGCTTGGTCAAATGGTTCTCCGATTGAACTTGACTACCTTCGTGAATTTGAAATAGAATTAAAATTAGCAAATGAATATCCTCATATTGACTTTGTGGACAAATTCCCAAGATTCTTACAGCACATCATTCCTCAGGACAACACAAGAATTCTTGATACATCAAAAGTGAGATTTGGCGCGCAGTTGGCTGCCGGAACTACTGTTATGCCAGGTGCTTCTTATGTTAACTTTAACGCCGGGACAACTGGTCCGGTTATGGTTGAAGGCCGTATTTCGAGTTCTGCAATTGTTGGTGCGGGTAGTGATGTTGGTGGTGGTGCCTCTATACTAGGTGTACTTAGCGGAACTGACGGAAACCCTGTATCCATAGGAAAAAATACACTCTTAGGTGCAAATTCGACTTGTGGAATTCCTTTAGGTGACGGCTGTATCATAGATGCAGGAATAGCTATCTTGGAGGGTACAAAAGTTGGAATATACCCAAAAGAACTTGTTAAAATTCAAGAAGTAAATAAAAACTTAACCATGGAAGGTGAAGTTTTTAAAGGTAAAAATTTAGCCGGACTTAACGGTCTTCATTTCAGACAAAATTCTCAAACAGGTGAAATAACAGCCTCTCGTTCAACTAGAGAAATAGTACTCAATTCTAACCTTCACTAATTTAAGTTATGGCATGTGGATTTCCACATGCCATAAATCTACTCCAGATTCATCAACTTACTTTTATAAACTAAAGACTATAATAATCGCATACGAGGAGTAAATTATGAATATATCAAATAATATTTCGTCAATACAATCACATCAAACAATGATGAATGTAAATGCAAACAATGTTGCAAACGTAAATACAGATAGGTTTATACCAAGCAGTACGAGGATTTCTGGCAGTGAGAGCTCGGTAACTGCTAATACTCGCCAAGCAGATGACAACGGTTCGTCCAAAAGTCAGACTGATTTAAGTAAAGAGATTCCCGACCAAATAATTGTTCAAAATGCTGTCGCAGTGAATATAAGTGCCATCAAAACTCAAGATGAAATGTTAGGCTCACTTTTGGATATGAAAGTTTAGTGATTCCCCGTTAAAATATTCATGCTCTTTAGATTTCTTAGTATTTCACCATCTTCATCGTAGTCTTCTTGCTCTTTGCCAAGTTTTAAAGTACTGAATATACTTTTTCCAACAACTACTCTTCCTTTTACTCCGTCTTTTTTAGTTTTGATTCCCCATGCATTATGAAAAATAATGATTTGGTCTTCGTATGTACCCACATAAAGAACTATGTGACCTCTTTTGTAGAGTAAAGTTTGAAATGGGATAGCTTCTTTTTTTATAAGGTTTATTTTCTCTTCATCAGTTAGGTTTTCTAAACTAACAACCTTTCCAACTCTACTCTGTTGAGAGGAGTTTCTCGGCAGCCAAATGCCAAATACTGCAAATTGATCACGAAGCGTAGATGAGCAATCTCTTTGATTATACATGCCCCCCCATCCGTAATTGCTAGCTGCTATCTCTGAAATAATATTGTCTATATTATCTTTACTAAAGGTCAGTATTTCTTTTGAGGCTATTTTTTTTGATACGCTAGTTTGCAAGTAAATTGGTTGTGAATTTTTATAGGCTGTTATAGTCAAAACTGTATAATCGTTATCATTTTCATCTATTAAAGGGAGCATCATCCCGATTTTAGATTTAAATAAGAAGTTACCTTCATTACTAAAGAGTGAAATGTTTTCTTTTGTAATTAAAACTTGTTTAGCTTGCTGCCATAAATCAGTATATTGCTTATCTAAAAAAGCTATTTCATTACTTTTTACCCAGCCGGATGTAAAACTACTAAATACGTATACCCATTCTCCATCTATTGAGTAGTGGGAAACAAAAAGTGGTTTATTTGCCGAGACCGTACTATTTTGCAGGTAATCAAAAGGGAAACCCTCTCCTGCGATAGATGGGTCCTTGATGAGTGGTTGAACTGTAGGAAAACCTCTCATATTTAAATGACCGAGTGCTATGGCTTTTTTGTTAAGAGTCCCATAAGCATTAAAGTTTGAATTTTCATACATTTTATCGAAAAATGATTGATTCAAGGGTTGAAAATTTTCTCCATAACTATTATGTATAGTATAAGCTCTAAATGGCCATTGTATATTTTGCACTTTTTCAGGAGGTGTGTCTATATTCCATACTCTAAAATAAAGCTTTTCATACCTTTGTCTAATATCCTGATTACTAACGTTTACATCAATATTTTTAGTATAAAAGCGTACATCTTGAGGTATATTTTTCAAATCCTCTATGTCTTTTTTTACTTTTATATTTTTCGATAAACACCCTGTAAACATTAAAATCAACACAACCATAAACAAATATTTCAAGCTAAATTCCTTTTTTAATCAACATCACCAAATCTACTGACAACTCTGCCTATAACTTCTATTTCATTAGGATTAAGCGTTTGAGTAGAATATACTTTATTGTCAGATATTATATCTATTTTTCCGTCTATTCTCTTTTGAACTCGCTTTATGAAGAGCCCTGCTTCTGTTCTTATAGTAAATATTCCCCCGCGTCCAAGATCAGTTTTATTTCTATTTATGAAAACAATGTCGTTATAACTAAATGTCGGTTCCATAGAGTCACCCGATACATTTATAGCTTCTATATATTTGAGTTCTTTTTCTCCTCCAAGCATAAAAACGAACTGCTCTGGCATTTCAAGCTCTTGAGTCTCATCACTCTCGTTTTCACTTCCGCCTCCGGCACTAGCACTTATATCATTAAAATATTTAACCATATAAAATTTATTTGTAGCCTCCACTAAACTCTCCGGTGATTGACCATAAAGCATCCAGTTTATAGAGATAGATCTTGTTGCACAAAAATCTAAAAGTTCATTAAAAGGAATTTTATTTCTTTTTTTCATGGTTGCAAAATTCATTTGAGTTATGCTCAATAAATCCGCTACATCTTTATCAAATATTTTTCTACCCGCAAAATCAGAAGATACTATACTCTTTATCTCTTCCACAATTTCCATAAAGTTATTCATGACACACTCCTTTTATTTTGAATGATTATAATGTAATTTTGACATAATGTCAAAATTTTTATGACAAATTGCAATAATTTTTATACTTATAGTCATAATTGTGTAAAGTTATCTCAGAAATTAAAAGGATATGAAATGTCAATGATTATTAAAAATGCAGAAAGTTTATTTGAAAGATTTGAAAATAGTGTTGAGAAGTGGGCAAGCAAACT
>MNYP01000144.1 GCA_001873135.1 Helicobacteraceae bacterium CG2_30_36_10 | reverse complement strand
ATGAGACAAACACATATCGCATAAAAAAGGATTTTTTGTCTGTTTAGACATTATAGTTAAAAATAAATTTCTTGTATCATGACCAGTTATAACATTTGTATCAATACCTGCATTATGTATCACTTGTTTCATATATGCACTATATCTATTAAGTTTTAAGTTTGGAAAGATTAATCCTTCTCCATTTGGGTCCAATAGTGACACAACTTCATCTGGAATTGGATAAAACTCATATACATTTGTTTTAGTAGTATCTGGCCTTGTTTTAACAACATCGCCTATGATATCAGAATACTCCACTTTCAAGATTTCTGAACGCCTTCTTGCAGTCATTAATGCCCAAAAAAAAGCTAACCTCAATTCATTTATTGGTGCTTTTTCATTATATTTAAAGTTATGAATAGATTTATAGAAGGATTGAACAGTTTCAATGTATACATTATTATTTATAGGAGCATTCAATCTATAAGATAAAGGTGCTTTACTTGTTACTTTTCCTTTAATCTTTACAATAGTATGTGTTTCTAATGGATTAACAAGGATAAGCCTTTTATCAACAGCTTTCTTCAATGTTGGACTTATAGCTTTTTTAATTGTAGATAAAACATCATTTTTTACTGTTTTACTCAACTTTAAAAAGATAGTTTCAATAACATCTATGTTTATATCTTCAATTTTCAAGTTTTTAAATAATTGATAACAATGTTTTTTAAACGAATTTATTTGATTGTTTTTAGTACTTTCTGCAACATTTCTATTTTTTAATTCTAAAATAACCATATCTCTAAAAGAAATTTTAGAAGTATTGTTGTTTTTGAAAGGATCAACTCCGTTTCTAATGTCTGTTTTAAGAGAATCTAACTTTGCCTTAGCCTGGCTAATTGTTTTAATACTATATTTAGTGGTTAAGTTTATCTCTGAATACCTTCTACCCCTAATAGTAAAAGTTGCAAATATATATTTAATTGAATCGTCAGAATTTTTAACAACAAATATATTTGGTGTCTTAGTTTTAACTGGTTTATCACTTCTTGCCAAGTTATTTCCTAAGGAATAAAAGTTATGTATAATGTTATGTATCTTAAACTGTTCTACATTGACTTGTATTGTCTCAAAATATATATTAATATCTGCTAAAAGTCTTTAAATAAGGTATTTTGAGCTGTTTTATGGCTTTAAGGTTTACATGAGTTCAACCTTGGAAAGGTTGTGTGGAGCAATCCACCGAGAGTTCGAATCTCTCCGAAACCACCACTTTTTACCTCTAAGTTACAACTTCTGTTTTTTAGATGTCAAAGCTTTTATGAGTGCACCTTTTATGGACTGATATGCAACTTTATTCTTCGCCAAAATCGCCTCTTCTGCTTTAATTAATCTAATTGTTGTTGCTAACTCTTTTTCTAACTCTGAGTACTTTGTTAATATATTTTTTTTAGGCATCAAAGACGTTAGCTGAGCTTTTTTGTCTCGCATATCCTGCATATCTTGTTTCATATTTTTTATTTTATCTGTCAATATGGCTCTATCATTCTCTTCTCTTGCTAACTGTAGAGAGTCCCTATATTTGCCCATTTTTGCCATTCCTTTGGCTATCTTATGCTCAAGGACTTCTTTTTCTTTGAATAGAAGGGTGTGATACTCTACGGGAGAGAGATCCCCCATCTGCATTTCAAAAAGTTCGTCATCTATTTCGCCCATGTCTTGCTTGAGGGTTTGTATTGAGGTCTCTATTTTGACATAAATTTTTACGATTGATAAAATAGATATAACATTCCATTTCAAACCACTTTCTGCTTCGAGTACCGGGACTTTGTACTTTTCACCACCGACTACAATGATATTCTGAGAATAATATTTGAGAAACTCATTCATATACGGGCTCGATCTGGCTACTTCTTTGAGGATTAGAGTTGCTATATATCCAAATACTTCTTTAAATTTTATTCTAAATATATAACCGGAAAAACCATTAAAAAAATCACTATTATTATCAAATATGGCTAGTAGTTTATTTGTTATAATTGCTTGTATATAGGAGAATACATTTTTTTCATAAGTTTCATTGTCAATTTGTTGCTCCAAGAAGTAAGTTTTTACGAATTCTTCTGCAACTGTATAACAAAAATCTCCATTCTCCTCTTTTGTAAAAAAGTTAGTATAAAAAGATTTCAACTCCTCCTCGTCAATGCCGTTGTATCTGTTAGCGATTGTATTTTTCTCTTCTTTAGCCACTTGATGTCTTGAAGAATCATCAAATATTTTAATAAATATACCGTCTGTTTTAATAATTACTATATCACTGTTTTTAAGTTCAAGAACTTGTCTGAGGGCAGTTTTTATAAGTTCCCTATCATCTAAAAGAGAAAATATCTTTGTCTTTAACTCTTTTGTTATAAAAATCTGGTCTTCTTTATTGTTGTAGTCATACTCTATTAAGTGCTCATAATCGCATATAGTATCAATCACAGGTGTTAAGTTTACATTCATATTCATAAACTTATTATACCGTTTTATTTTACCTATAAAATAAGCGGAACAAATGTAAAACCGTAATACTCTACTCCTTCAAGTTTACCATCCTTATTTTTTGTAACTTCATAAATAGAATTTTGCACAGGAATGACAAGTTTCCCATCTACTTTCAACTGCTCTGCCAACTCTGAGGGAAACTTATCAGCTGCAGCAGAGACTAAAATACGGTCAAATTTCTCACCGACTACACCAAGTTTATCTTGCGCTTGAATGATTTTCACATTTTTAAAGTTATATTTTTGAAGATTTTTGTTTCCATATTTTACGAGCTCAGCAACTCTTTCCACTCCTGTTACCGAACCACTTTCGCCTGCAATAAAACCAAGGAGGGCTGTTGTCCAGCCTGAGCCTGTTCCAATGTCCAAGATTTTTTGTCCCTTTTTTGGTTCTAACATTTCAAGCATCATCGCTACTGTAGTCGGTTGTGAAATAGTCTGTCCATAGCCTATTGGAAGCGGATAATCCCCATAAACATCTGAGGCAGTCGGATCCTGCACAAAGTCTACTCTGTCTACATTCGTAAATGCTTCTGTAATGTTGCTTGAACGGAGTGCACCGCTGTTTATAAGGTTGTCTATTAAGTTTCTATTTGAAGTCATAAAGTACTCCCTTTACTTTTTGTCTAGCTAAGTTTTCATGCCCATTATTTTATCCAAAAATAAATATTATTTTAAACTCTATATAATAATTATAAATATTAGTGTACAGTTTATTTGCTACAACTAGTTTTACGCTTTTAGAAGGCAATTCGACTGTGCCGGTCTCAATCCTCAATATTTAAAAGAAATTTCTTTAAGCCTTCAACATATATCTCATGTGATTGAATAAAACCAAGATTATGGTCTCCTCTTATTTTTAAAAAACTTTTGGGTTTATTGGCACTTTCAAAAATTGATTTTCCGTTTTTAAACGGTACCAAATCATCATCTTCACTATGAATAATCAAAATAGGTAAGCTTATATCTTTGAGATAACTTTTTGTCTCGTAGCTGTAACGCACTAATGCTTGAGGCAGGAGTGGATAGACATCGGAGATAAAATCTCTCGCAGAGCTAGAGGTAGATTCTAAAATTACGGCTTTAGGCTTAAGTTTTGCTCATCAGCACTTCTCTTGCTCTTGCCGTATCCTCTGTAATCAAAGATAAACACATTCATTCCGAGTGAGTTGAAAATCTTTATGGACTCAAGACGGTGGGAGATGTTACCGGCATTTCCATGAAGAAAGAGGAGCGTAGTCTCTGCATCTTTTTTTGGTATGTACCAGCCAAAAAGTTCTGTTTTATCATCAGCAGAAAATGTAACACTCTCAAAATCAAGCCCTATGCTTTTAGGATCTGCATCTATTTTTTTAAAAGGAAAATATACCAGTTTTGACTGAAAAATATATATCAAAGCAAATAGGACAATGGTGAGCGTAGTTAAGAGTATTGCTATCATTGTTAAATATTTCATATAATGAATTATGTCTTACATTTTGATTTACTCTAAAATTTGGCTACTATATTTAATAAAATTTGAAAAAGCCAATAAATAGGAGAAACTATATGCGAACAATAGTAAATATATTAATCTACATTTTATTGAGCAACTCAGTTGTGTTTGCTGCCGATGAACACAACAATCTGAATGAAAACCCGGGCAGTGCCGTTGTTCTTACCTACCATCGTTTTGGTGATGCAAGATACCCCTCTACAAATATTACCTTAGAGCAGTTTGAACAGCATTTAAAATATTTGTCAGATAATAATTTCACACTCTGGCCGCTCTCAAAAATACTCAACTATATTGCAGAAGCTAAAAAACTTCCAAAAAAAACAGTCGCAATCACGATGGATGATGCCTACCACACCATATATACCAACGCCTATCCAAGGCTAAAAGCCAAAAAAATTCCATTTACCGTTTTTGTCAACACAAGAGCTATAGATACAAAATCTAAAAATTATACAAGCTGGGAGGAGATGCGTGAGATGAGTCTAAACGGTGCAGAATTTGCGAACCACTCTTTGACGCATGCCTATCTAGCTCGAGAAAAATCTGAGACGAAAGAGAGTTGGAAGAGACGTGCAAAAGGCGAAATAGAGGGTGCGCAAACAAGACTGCAACAAGAGTTAGGCGATTCTACGAACACACAGCCTAAACTTTTTTCTTATCCATTTGGAGAGTATAGCCAAGAAGTGGCTGATTTATTAAAAGAGCTGGAGTATGTTGGAGTGACACAGACTTCAGGAGTGGTTGATGCGCGAAGTGATTTAAGAGCATTACCGCGATTTCCGATGGCTGAAGCTTTCGGCGATGAAAAAGGGTTTATTTTAAAAGTAAATACACTCCCTTTGGCAGTAGAGTCTGCCTCGCCAAAAGAACCTCTTGTCGGTTCACAAAATCCGCCTATTTTAGAAATAAAATTTCCACATGCCGTGAAAAATCTCGGATGTTACAAAGCAGATGGCGAAAGAGTAGAGATACAATGGTTGTCACAAACAAAAGTGCAAATCCAAGCCAAAACCTCGCTAAAAGGTCCAAGAGACCGCTACACCTGCACAGCCCCCGCCAAAGATACAAAATGGTATTGGTACAGTCATTTGTGGATAATTAAATAGTCTTTATTTTTGACTTGAAACAGGGAGCAGCTCACTGATAATACCATCAAGAATATCAAAAAGTTTTTCACTTTCTGCTTCCATCTCTCTAAAATTATTGATAATCGCATTTTCATTTAAATGACTCATCGCTGTACCATTTTTAACATATTCAGCATTTCTGAGTACGCTGTCATGAACTTTGGCGTGTGGAATATCAATATTTTTATAGCCGTTGGTATGCCCGTAATGCCCTTTGCCCGCACCAAGGTACCATTTGCCAAGACGGCAGTTTTTATGGTCAACAAACACTGTATCTTTGCTCTCTGCAATAACTGTTGTATACGCATTTGACTTAAATATAATATGGTCTATTTTTACTAAAACCATAAAAAGTGAACTACGAATAAAGCTTGCATATTCAGCCGACTCTTTAGCATTTATTTGGAATCCCTCTAGAGTATTGGCAAATGCATCCACTGTTTGAGTTGCATTCTGGGCGATACGTGACATCTCCTCAGAGTTGCTTTGAATATCCTGGGTCTCTTGCTGAAGGGTTGTGATAGTTATTGCAATCTCTTGTGTTGCTTTTTGGGTACGCTCTGCGAGTTTTCGAACCTCATCAGCTACAACAGCAAAACCTCTTCCATGTTCACCTGCACGTGCAGCTTCAATAGCAGCGTTAAGTGCTAATAAATTCGTCTGTTCAGCGATATCTTTAATAAGATCGGCAATGGTTGATATTTCTCTGGAACGCTCAGTTAATGAGCCAATACTCTGATGGGATGAATCTATTTTTTCTGTTAATTCACCAAACAGGTGGGTGACATTTCCCATAGAATCAATACTTTTAATTGCCTCATCAGAAGTAGCCTGAGACATCTTAGATATCTTTTCAACTTCATCCGAATTGTTAAGTATATCGCCTTGGATTACATGCAGACCGTGAGCTATTCCACCACCTAAGCCATGAAGTTTTTCAGTAACGTTACCGCGAACCTGAAGTTTATAACCATTTTCAATTACCTTCACAGATGCATTGGTAGCTTCTACAGCATTTGTAAGAGTTGAATTTAAATTTTCACTTTTTGCATAATAAGATGCTTTGCTGTCTCCGGCAATATCAATAGCCTTAGTAGTTTCAGTTATGTAATATGTAAACTGTGAAAGTAACGAGTTGAATTCACTCGATAGTTTTTTAATTTCACCTTTGCCTATAATTGGGGCAAGTATTTCAAAATCGCCTGATGATGCTTTAGTAATTGTTTGCGTAAGTTCTTCAACCGCATGCTTAACTATCATTAACTGAGAGCGTAAATATAGAGCTAAGGAGATATGAACTATAGTTAAAACAAGAACAACAATAGAAAAGCCCATTAAAAAAGTTTCCAAACCAAAGCTTACAACAAAAATAATAAGTTGCCAAAAGTTAGAAAGTGCAACATTTTGTAAAGTAGAAGAGTTCATTAAATATCCTAAATAGTTAAAGTTCGAGTATAATACACTATGCTAGTTGTATAAGTCAATGTTATCATATTATTTTACTGCATATAACGAAGAATTATAGTTTAGCACTCGGGGGCGAACGTATCTCCACTTCTTCAAAAACTGCCTATACATTAAAATACATTTCTAAACTAAACACATTTTGTAATATATTATGTTAATATCAGTTTCAATTTAAAATTTATAAAAAACTTTTTAAAGGATGTGTGATGAAAGAGAAATGGATTGAAAAAAATGTAGCCGGGCTGTCTGTTGAACCTAACTTGCTTGACTATGTCAGTGAGTACGAAAAAGTTAGTTGGGATGATGTTGCAAGTGAGTTTGATGGACTTCCTTCTTTTGGGTTAGATATTGCATATGAGTCTGTAGAGGGGCATGCAAATGGTGCTTTAACCAACAATACCGCTCTGCTGTGGCTTGGTCAAAACAGAGAGACAGAACTTTACCCTTCTCCTCCTTCACATAGAAAATGCAAAAGATGATTTAAATGATGTTGAGACAAGTATGGATATAATAACTGCTTTGGCTCTCTCTATAGATGTTGAAACAGAGCGTGTTATTTTGCAAGGCTCCATTCGCCCTGCAATGAAACTTTTTTTATCAGATGCCTTTGTTGACATTATTTTCTGCAGTACACGTAAATATAAAAACTTTATAAGCAATTCTTTTAGTGAACTCCTGACAAAGATGGAACTTCCTGTTGATATTGCCATTGTCCGTATAGTTAAAATAGGGGATGTTATGGACGCTGAGACTATGTCACTCTCTATAAAAAAAGATAGACTCTCGGTGAAAAAATTTACTTTTTTCTCTACTCTTTTGTCGGCATATAAAGCCAATGGGGAGATACATTCAGTCACGAAGATGTCAAAAGAGGAGCTCTCAAAAGTTGATATGCATGGGACAAGAGAAAGGCTCTCTCTTATTAACTATAATCTCAGACACTATATAAAACTCTCTCATATAATGGATTTTTCTCTAACTATCAAGCATGATTTTACTCATGATGAGGTCAAAAGCATATTCACACATATCGTAAAATCAAACTCTCAACTGGTGGCAATAGGGGCACGAAGACTCTCTATAAAATCACTTTTTACCAACGAGATGCCTATGGAGAAGTTAATGCGCGAAGCATCCGTAAACACTATTGCTTATTACACCCAAGAAGATTAACTATGCAAGCTTACAAATTAAACCATGAGGAACTTTTTCAAAAATTCCATACCGATAAAAATGGTTTAAGTACCAAAGAGGCTCATCGCAGATTAGTAGATTTTGGTGAAAACAAAATTCAAAGCGCAAGCAAAAAAAACTATCTAAAAGAGTATTTGAAACAGTATATACAGTTCTTTGCTCTTCTGCTTGAAACAGCTGCACTTTTAGCTTTTATTGCAGACAAATATGTCCCGAATGAGGGCAACGACATCTTGGAGCTATGGTTTTAGAGTTTTTATGGATTTGGATGATGCTTAGTTTCGAGCCGATTCAAAAAGTGTTTCATACGGCTGATATACCACTTCGTGATTTATGGATATTACTGCCATTTCCGGTTATACTTTTTGTAAGCCATGAATACTATAAATATACGAAACGTACTGTTTCAAAGTTTTCAAATTTAAATTTAACAGGAGTATAAGATGTCAGAATTAGCCTGGTTAAGCAAAGAGCTTAAAAATGGAAAGATTATGTGTGAGGCGTGCTCTCAGTCGTGCGTACTAGAAGAGGGTCAATACGGCATATGTGGAGTCAGAAGAGTTGAAGGCGGTGAACTTAGACTCCTTGTTTACGGACTCGCTGCTGCTGTAAATGTTGATCCGGTCGAGAAAAAACCAATGTTTCATTTTCTGCCTATAAGCAGAGCATTTTCTCTTGGAACTGTAGGGTGTAATTTCTCTTGTAAGTTTTGCCAAAACCACGATATTTCTCAATATCCAAAAGAGAACAATCACGAGATTATAGGCAATAAACTTTTGCCTGAGCAGATAGTTGAACTAGCAATTCAACACAAATGTGATTCAATTGCTTATACCTACAATGAGCCTATCGTATTTTTTGAATACACCTACGATACTGCGAAAATTGCACATGCCAAGGGTCTCAAAAATATCTACGTCACAAGCGGTTACGAAACACACAAGGCTATCGACCTGCTTGCTCCGTATATAGACGGCATGAATATAGATATTAAAAGTTTTTCAGATGAGTTTTACAAAGAGATATGCGGTGCTCGGCTAAAACCTGTACTTGAGGCGGTAAAATATGCACATGAAAAAGGAATTTGGGTAGAGATAACGACTCTTCTTATTCAAGGAAAAAACGACTCCAATGAAGAGATTCGAAGTATTGCAAGGTTTATAGCAGAACTTGACCCTTGCATACCTTGGCATTTGTCGGCATTTCATCCGATGTATAAGATGCTTGATGTTGAACGCACTCCTGAGTCGACTCTTCTTCGTGCATATAAAATAGGACAGCAAGAGGGACTAAAATATCTCTATATTGGTAATGTTGACAATGAAGATTACGAATCAACCTACTGTCCAAGCTGTAAAAAAAAGGTAATCGACAGAAGCGGAAATATCGGGCAGTTTGTCACAAACAAGCTTGACAAAAATGGGGTATGCCCCTATTGCGGATACAAACTTGAAGGTGTGTGGAGTTGATTTTATTCTATGATACCAGTTGACCATCTATGACGAGAAGATGAAAAAGCGTAAGATTTAAGAGAAACTAAGCGGTAAAAAGCCAAAAGGTAAAGCAACTCAAGAGCCGTCCAAAGAACCCAAAGCAACTGATTAAGTCAACCTTACAGATGATGAGTCTCGCATTATGAAAACATCAGGTGGAGGGTTTGATTATTTAACCTAAACAAGGTGATGCTAACATCGCGTTTTTCTTCATGAGTTCCATTAGCATCCTCATACAACTTCGGCAAAGATTTTTCAGTTGTTACAATTGTCGCAGTCGAACATCCAGATAAAAATATCATTACAATAATAAACGCAGTACTATATAACCATTGCATAGTTAACCTTTTTTTATTAATTTTAAACTTTTAAAAAGCAAATAAAACTCTCCCTTGAACTATTTGCAATAACCCGTCGTACTCATCTGTATCTTTTGGTTGCGCAATAACATAATTGAGCATAACTTTCAACTCACCGCTAACATACCAATTTAATCCATAATTATACCCCAAATAAATCCATACTATAAATTCCACTCTCCCCTTGTAAAAAAATATCATTTTTTTCAAAAAAATAACACCGAGTTAGGCTATAAAATTAGTCTTCACATGTTTTAACTCCAAATTTATTGCGATATTGTAGAGTTTGTATCTGATTGTTTTAGTGGTGTGTTTTTGAAGATTTGCATCAAGTATCTGTTTAAAGAGTAAAAAAGATTATAAGCGAGTGTTCCTATTGCAAAGTAAAAAGCATTTGCCTGTGTATTTGATGTTGGCGAAAAGCTCATGTTGAAACCGTTTTTTGAGTTCTTTTATTTTATTTTCACTTGTTTCACCTCTTTGGCGATGCAGTAGTGAATTTCATCTTGATATTGCACCCCAAGAGCATTTCCTCCCTTTGGTCAGGGCAAGCTTAATATTGTTTGAGGCATAATCTAATTCCAAGTTAGAAAAAGTTACACCCGATAGGTGAAGTTTTAGGTGTGACTTTTTCGCTTTAAAGTACCTAATTATAGAGCAAGTTGGCTTGTTGTCTAATTTGGTATGGAATTATTGGGATTATATATATCATGACATTTTCTAGACAAAATTAGCTATAATCGTTTATAAAATTATTCAGTGGGAGTTTTTATGTTAAAAACTGTAAAATCAAAGGTTATTGTTTTGATGTTGGCTATTACAATTCTTGGCTTAAGCGGAATAACGTACTACCTATCATTTACTCTCAATAATTTGTCTCAAAAGACAACCGAACAGTCACTCTCTATGATTAGTGAATCAGTATTTCAAACACTAACTGGGAGTATGTTTGCCGGCGATCCTGTTATTGTGCAATCAACACTAGAAGCGGCTAGCAAGATCGAAGGAATAGAGTCTTTGCGTGTTGCAAAGTCAAAATTTGTTATTGATGTTTATGCTCCTGATGAAGAGTTTACAAATGACTTAGTTATACAAAATGTTTTTAAAACGGTTAAATCTGATTTAATTGAAACAAATAAAGACTCTCACCATACAATCCGTATGCTGCGCCCAATGATAGCTGAAGCAAAATGTTTATCTTGCCATTATAATGCCAAAGAAGGTGATGTTTTAGGAGTAATGGACTTAGTAGTCTCTCTTGACAAAAATGATGCAGAGATATTTTCGACTGAATCAACCCTCTTTGTTAGTCTACTTATTGTTGCTGTTATTTTTGGGATTATGGCAAGTATATTTTTTATGAATGAGATATTCACTCCTTTGGTAAATTTAAGAAACCGTATTTCTGAACTTGTTAGCGGAGACAAAGACCTTACTAAACGACTTGATGATAAAAATGAAAATGAGTTTGGAGACACTGCGAAAGAAGTTAACAACTTTATAGGGATGGTTCAAGATACAATAATAAATGTTAAAAGTTTGGGAGTCCAAAATGCCGAGATTGCTTCTGAGATAGAACTAGCAAGTCATGTAATCAGAAAAGGGACTCAACAAGAACACGAAATTGTGCGCGAAACAAGCCAAAAGAGTGAATCTATAAAAGAGCTTCTTGAACTTAGTATTCAAGCAGCTATTGAGACTCAAGAAACGGTTCAAAAAGCCAATACGGAACTTGATAGTGCTAGAGACTCTTTAAGTACTCTCAGTAGTGAGGTGAGCTCTTTTGTTGAGATTGAGAATGAGCTTTCAAATGAGCTTTCTGGTCTTAAAAATAATGCGGATCAGGTCAAAGGTGTACTCAATGTTATAAAAGACATTGCTGAACAGACTAACCTTCTTGCACTAAACGCTGCTATTGAAGCGGCTCGTGCAGGCGAGCATGGACGTGGTTTTGCAGTTGTTGCCGATGAGGTGCGTAAACTTGCAGAGAGAACACAGAAGAGTCTAGTTGAGATTGATATGAGCGTAAGCACGATTGTTCAGTCTATTAACGATGTGGGCGATAAAATGCACAATAATGCTAAAAATATAGAAAACCTTACTCATATTTCTGATGAAGTTGAAGAGAAAATTAGCACAACTTCGAGTGCCTTAGCTTTATCAAATAAAGTTGCAAATAACTCTAAAGAGGACAGCTTAAAAATGTCATCAAATATTAAAGAGATTATTGACGATGTAGCGAAGATTGAAGCTATCTCAACTGCTAATGGTACAAGTGCACAAAGTATTGAGTTTGACATACAAAAATTAGTTCAAGTGGCACACTCTTTACAATCAACGATTGAAGAGTTTAAGAGCTAATACAAACAGATATATTTAAAAATCTGGCATGTGGATTTTCACATGCCAAGCAGGCTCATTTTTTTCGCTCACTGATGTCTAACACCTCTTCGACTGCTCTTGCTGGTGTAGTTCTTTTTGAAACATGCTTGGCAGATGCTGTATTTTGAGTTTAGGGGCAGGGGTATGTGACAGATTCTGCATTTGGCTACGAACTGGCTTTGTTGGAGGGACTCTTCTATAAACTTGTTCAGTATTCCTCTTGACGTACGTGCTTTTTGTGCATCTACGAAGTACTCTTCAAACCTGTAACTCAGCCACAAATAGAGTGAAATCTCTTTTACCATGTCCTCTGCACGGAGCAGTTCGTCTGCTGTTTGGGCATAGTTGCCTACTAGGGCAGGCGGTGTGTATTGCACCGGCATTTTTTTCTCTAGTGCCAAAATGTAACTCTCGTACGCTGCGATAATATAGGGCGATTTGAGCGTCAGCGGTGCACATGCCAGATGATATTTCATGGCTATATCTAAGTCGAAATTGTCAACTATTGTGGCGGCTTCGAGCATATCGTCTAAGTTTGAGGCGTGAAAGGGACCGTTAAACTCCATGTTATCGACGAAAAATTTCAATATCTCTCTTAAAGATTTCTCCTCTAAAATACTGCCTACAAGTTTTATGTGTTCCAAGTTCGCCATCACTCTAAAGGGGATAGTTATCTCTTTGTCGTGTTTGTTAAAGTTTCGCTTTATAAGGTTTAAAACTTCTTTGTTGAGTGCGCCTACAAAACCAGCTTCATGTAAGCCAAAGCGACCGGCACGACCAGAGATTTGATGAATTTCCGAGGGGTATAAATTTCTTTCACTGATGCCGTCAAACTTTACAGCCTTGGAAAAAAGAATGGTTTTAATAGGCAGATTCATCCCCATCGCTATAGCATCAGTTGCGATTAAAATCTGTGTTTCACCCTCTCTAAAACGTCTGGCTTCTTCTCGTCTGACTTCGGGAGATAAATTTCCATATACTACGCTGACACTGAAAAATCTTGAAAAATTCTGTTTTAAGCGGAGCACCTCTTTTCTGCTAAAAGCGATAACGGCTGTAGCCTCTTTGACATCAGCGACATCCGTTGGTTGGGCTAAAAGAGTAAGCGGATTCATTCTCTCGAACTCAATAATCTCCAGCTCCTCTCCGAGATACTCGGCAAGAGCTATAATCGCCTCTTTGGAGTTGGAAGAACCCGTCATAATAATTACCTTTGCAGGTGCCCCGATAATGGCATTTGCCCATGCCCAGCCTCGGTCACGGTCATCAATCATCTGCACCTCGTCGATAACACAGACATCAACATCAACTTCAAAGTTGAGCATCTCTATAGTCGAACTTATATGCGTCGCATCTTCGTTTAAAATCTGCTCTTCTCCCGTAATCAAAGAGGAGTCAATCCCATTAGCCTTTAGAGTTTCATAGCCCTCGAGAGCAAGCAGTCTCAGAGGTGCAAGATAATACCCGGTATCAGCCTCTTGAAGTTTCTGCATAGCCTGGTAGGTTTTACCGCTGTTTGTCGGACCTATATGCAAAACGAGTTTTCTTCGCATCTCTCTCGCCATCGGGAAAAGGTTTTTAAAATCCCTTATGGTTCTTGCCAAAAGTGCCTGTCTCTGTTTTTTAATCAGCTGCTCATGAATATTGTAAATAAATATACGGGTTGTTTTTCTTACAATTTTGGGACTAATCACCAAAGAGTTCGACATCAACTCCAGTAAAAACTCATACACCTTTTTGTGTAAGGCCTCCTGACTAAGATGAAGCAGTTTCGCATAACCCCCACACTCCTGCACAAGCGCATTTAACTCCTCTAAAAAGTTAGCTTCATGCTCTTTTTTGGCACGCTCTACAAGTGCATCAAAATCTAACTCCTGAGATAACCAAATCATTTGCAAAAAAGAGTTAAGCTCTAAATGCAGCTCCAAGATATACGGCATGTGGATATCGGAGTAAGGGAGTTTACAGTTCTCATTTACTTTGAGTAAAAGTTCTTCCTCATGTACTTCTACATCCACAACATCGAGTTTTGTATCTAAAACGCTTTTAAGTATATGTGGTTTTAGAAGTGGGTAAGCAACTTTTACTTTAGGAGGCGATGCACGAAGAGAGGTAAGCATCTCTTTATCAGTCAGGTAGGCATGTGGAATCTTTAAACTGTGTAAAAAATTATTTATTTGCTCTTGTTTGGTTGCTACTGCAAGCTCTTTGTCTTTTGATATTTTAGAAATTATCTCTTCATTGGGGGTGTTTTGCAAATATTCATAACTGTAGGGAGTAGTATTGAGTGTTAATATTTTGTGAAATTTCTGATCAAATATTTCGTATTTTATGGAAGCATTAAACTCCAAAGAGTCATCAAGATCAAAAAAACCGTCCAAGGCTTTTTGAAGCATATCTTTCTTTAAATCATATCTGATATGCTGAAGTTTTGACTCCATTTTTTCCAGAGTTATTTTTTTGCTTCTAACATCCATAAAAGCATCAAAAAGCAGTGCTCCTTCCTCGGCCGTTACTTCTAACTCTTCCATTAAAACTTCTATTTTATGGCTTCTGTCGAGATTTTGCTCTTTGGGAATATTTGAAGCGTAAATTTCCCCATTTTCTTGAAAAAAGTCTAGTATCTCCTGACGGTACGCACTGTCTGCTTCAGACCAGACCATTCTTATAGTCTTAAGAAGCACTTTTTTGTTGTGCTCTACATCGTAAATGCCCAAGGTATGACAAAGTTCACTGAGCGTCTCTGTGCTAAGCCTCTCTATACCGACATCAAAAGGGTCACCGTCAAAATATTTTTTCATTCTTTGATTTATTTTTGTATTCTTTTTGTGTTTTTTTGTCATATTTTATTGGTACCAATTTTTTATTTTATGTTATTATACTATACTTAATAGTATGAGGTGATTGTTATGAAATATATTCGTTTTTTTGATTCTCTGGGCATTAATGATATAGCTATTGTCGGCGGGAAAAATGCTTCTCTTGGGGAAATGGTTAAAAGCCTTAGCGCAAAAGGCTTAAATATACCAAACGGATTTGCCACAACCAGTGATGCTTACTGGCTGCTGCTTGAAGAGAACGCCATTAAAGAGAAGATACAAGAGATAATGAACGGTCTTGATATCTCCGATAGCAAAAATCTGCAGTCACGAGGAAAAGCTGTCCGTGAGCTTATTCTAAACTCAAAACTTCCAAAAGCTCTTGAAGAGGAACTCATCAGTGCATACAAAACTCTCTCAAATGAATATAACTCTCAAAATATTGACGTAGCTGTGCGTTCATCGGGAACTGCCGAAGATTTGCCCGATGCCTCTTTTGCAGGACAACAGGAGAGTTTTCTAAATGTAAGCGGTGAAGAAGAGTTGTTGGCATGTGTAAAGAGATGTTTCGCTTCACTCTTTACCGACCGAGCAATCAGTTATAGAAAAAGTCGCGGATTTTCTGATTTTAAAGTTGCCCTCTCAGTAGGCGTGCAAAAGATGGTCAGAAGCGACAGTTCATCCAGCGGGATTATGTTCAGTATTGATACAGAGAGTGGCTGTGAGAACCTGATTCTGATAAATTCTATTTGGGGTCTTGGTGAAAATATTGTAAGCGGAAAAGTAAATGCTGATGAGTTTTTCGTCTTTAAACCTACGCTAAAAAAAGGGAAACAGGCAATACTTACACGCTTTTTAGGAAGTAAAAAAGAGAAACTCATTTACGCAGATGATAGGAAGAGAACTTTAAATATAGCGACAAGCCAAAAAGAGCAACAAAGCCTTTCTTTAACTGACGATGAAGTAACAAACTTAGCCAGACAAGCACTTATAATAGAAGAGCATTACAACTGTCCTATGGATATTGAGTGGGCAAAAGATGGCTTAGATAGTAAACTTTATATAGTTCAGGCTCGCCCAGAAACTGTTCAGAGCAGACTAAAAAACGACCTAACGACAACGAACTACATTTTACATAAGCTCAAAGATGTGAAACTCTTAGCATCAGGAAGAGCTGTGGGGGAGAGAATAGGCACGGGAAAAGTCAACATCATAAAAGACACGACAGAGTTTGAAAAATTCAACGCCGGCGATATTTTAGTAGCAGATACTACTAACCCCGACTGGGAACCTATTATGAAAAAAGCTGCCGCAGTTGTCACAAACAGAGGAAGCAGAACCTGCCATGCCGCCATTGTGGCGAGAGAAATAGGGGTTCCCGCGGTTGTCGGCTGTGGAGATGTGACAGGAACACTTACAGATGGACAAGATGTAACGGTCTCTTGTGCTGAGGGCGATGAAGGGTATATTTATGAGGGCATAGTTGATTTTAGTATCGAGACGACAACTTTCTCAGAACTAAAACCGACAAAAACAAAAATTTATATGAACATAGGAAATCCGGCTCACGCCTTTACTCTCGCCAAAATACCAAACGACGGTGTAGGACTTGCAAGAATGGAGTTTGTTATGGGTCACTCCATAAATGCGCATCCGATGGCTTTAGTAGATATGAACAAAGGTAAAAAAGTAAAAGATGAGGAGAGTATTCGCACATTTATGATTCCACATGCCGACCCTAAAGAGTTTTTTTTAGCAAAGCTAAGCGAAGGAGTCGCAACCATTGCTGCAGCTTTTTATCCAAAACCTGTCATTATAAGAACCAGTGATTTTAAAAGTAACGAGTATAGAAATATGCCTGGAGGAGAAGCTTACGAGGAACTCGAAGAGAACCCGATGATAGGCTTTCGTGGGGCAAGCAGATATTACGATGAGAGCTATAGAGAAGCATTTGAATGGGAGTGCCAAGCACTTAAAAGAGTTCGCGATAACATGGGACTAACAAACATAAAGGTTATGTTACCGTTTGTTAGGACTCCGCATGAAGGCAAAAAAGTTATAGAGATTATGAAAAGACAAGGGCTAGTTCAAGGTGAAAACTCCCTTGAAATTTATGCTATGTGTGAGATTCCTGCCAATGTGATTTTGGCTGATGATTTCCTTGATATTTTTGACGGATATTCTATTGGCTCAAACGATTTGACGCAACTTACTCTTGGAGTTGACCGAGAAAGTGCAAAAATAGCACATATCTTTGATGAGAGAAACGAAGCTGTCAAAAAAATGATGAAGATGGTTATAAAATCTTGTAAAGAGCGAGGAAAATATATAGGCATCTGCGGTCAGGCTCCCTCAGATTACCCTGAAATAACACGGTTTTTAGTCGAGCAGGGCATTGACTCCATCTCTTTAAACCATGACTCTCTTTATAAAATGCATAAAGTTGTGAGTGAGCTAGAAGATAAATAACGACTTTTGTTATACAATATTTTTTCATTATTCAAATATAAGGAAAAAATATGTTAGTTTGTGATTGCAACGAAGTAAGTTATGAAATGGTAAAAGAGGCTGTAAAAAAGCATGGGGACAACTTAGAGGCTATCATGCAAGAGACAGAAGCCGGTACTACATGTGGGTGTTGTTTGGAAGAGGGTTGTGATAAAGTCGATTTAGCTCTTCCTTTAGCAATCGCCAAAGCTTTGCAAGAGTTAGAATAGCTTAGAGTGCCTGCTTACGCTATAATGTACCCCTAAAACCAAACCAGTTAATTTAGTTTTTTTATTCCAAATGTTAGAATAAAAACAGAGAATGCAAGGGATGAAAAAATGAGTACAAAAAGAAAAACATATAGTGCTGAGTTTAAAGCTAAATTGGTTTTGGAAGTTTTAGAAGGTGAAAAAACAGTTAATGAAATTGCAAGTGCCTATGAGATAATTCCAAAAAATCTTATCAACTGGAAGCAACAGTTTTTAGAGAATATGTCACTTGCCTTTGATAAGAGTGCAGTTGTTAAAGAGTACAAAGAGCAGATAGAAACACTTCAAAAGTCAAATGACTGTAATGACTCCTATTTGGTAAACAACGATGGACAATTTGCTATAAATGGAGACCCGACTGAGGGTGCGCTAGTCGTTAGTGCCCTAAAAGGCGGAAGAGTTGCAAACATCAGTTTTTAAAACTAACATATTTAATAATAAACTTTTACTAGTAGGTGTAGCTCTGATGATTTTGATTCAAATAGCCTTTACCCATGCAAATTTTATGAACACCTTGTTTAAAAGTGAAGCCTTAGAGCTTATGACTTAGTTGCAGATATTAGCAATAAGTTTTGGTGTGTTGTTTGTAGTTGAAATCAAAAGATTTATACATAGCGAAAAAGCTTAATCTACTCCTAAAGCTTCTGTTATATAATTTGACAAATATATTAGAGGTTTTTAATGAACTATCCAGACGAGTGGACGCAAAAAGAATTTTTACACAATAAAAAAAAGCTTGAAGAAGAGGGAAAGCTAGTGGTCTTAGTAGACACTATTCTCTCTCCCATTGACAAAGCAAACACTCAAACTTATAATCCTTACGAACTTCAAAATCTCCCTCTCGGCAGTGTTTTTGTTTTTTACTGCGACAGCGGAAAAGCAACTCTTAAGAGGCTCAAAGAGTACAAAATAAAATTTCCGCAGCACCATTGCATATCGCTCAAAGGTGGCAGAGGCTATTGGCGAAAAAATATGAGTATTTTTGAAGAACCCTCGAAGTGATGACGGTGCTTGAGCAGGACAGACTTTTAGACAAATTTACCCGTGAAATAAGTGAAGAGAGATTTTATGATGCCCATGAAAGTTTAGAAGCTATCTGGTTTCCTAGACGCTTTGAAGATGACAACGAGATAAAACTCATAAAAGGTTTTATAAATGCTGCCGTCTATTTTGAGCTCATCAAAAAAGGCAGAAGAGCTTGCGGTAAAAAAGTGTGGCAAAATTACCTCAAATACAGACCTCTTCTTTATAAAGTAGACTCCCCTCATTTAAATAAATATCATTATATCGCTCGGCATGTGGAAAGTATAAAGATAACAAAACATATTTGATATAATTACAAAAAAATAAGAAGGATGAAAATAATGGATGTTTCAAAATACGCTGATATGGCAATAATATATGCCAGTGAATATGGTTTAAAAATCATAGTGGCAATACTGATTTTCGTTATAGGTCAATGGATTGTTAAAAAGCTTACCAGAGTGAGTCGGTCGCTTATGGAAAAAGCAAAAGTTGACCGAACTTTAATTGAATTTTTAAATAATATAATATTCTTTGTGCTTCTAGCAATGGTAGGTTTAGCATCGGTAAATGCTTTAGGCATAAATATTACCTCTTTTATAGCAGTTTTTGCAGCGGCCGGCCTAGCTATCGGTCTTGCGCTTCAAGGTTCTTTATCAAACATTGGGGCTGCTGTTTTAATAATTCTTTTTCGTCCATTTAAAGTTGGTGATTTTATAGAAGCCAGCGGTGCTACCGGAACAGTTGAAAATATAAACCTTTTCTCTACTATTATTATCCCCATTGATAAAAGTACTGTCATAGTTCCAAACTCATCTATTATTAATGGAAATATTGTAAATTTTTCAAACAGAGAAATTCGTCGTGTAGATCATGTTTTTGGCATTGGCTACGGTGATGATTTAAAGCTTGCTAAAAAGACTCTGATGCAAATCATAAAAGCTGATGCGAGGGTATTAGAAGAGCCGGCTCCGCTTGTAGCTGTGGGTGAACTCGGTAAGAGCTCTGTAAACTTTACTTTTCGTGTATGGACTAAAACTGATGATTATTGGGATGTCTACTATGATATGCCTGAGAAAGTTAAACTAACATTTGATGAAAAAGGAATCTCGATTCCCTTCCCTCAAATGGAGCTTCATACAATTAGCACACAAAAGGAAAAAGTAGAATGAAAAAAATACTCTTAAGCTTGGTAGCTACTGCATCTGTAATAGTTGCTGCAGAGCCTGATGCGAAGATACAAAATCCTTTCGTAACCCATACAGAACTAGGCTACATAGAGACGCAGGGAAACACGAAGACTCAAGCCCTTAATCTTGATGCAAAAGCAAAAAAGAACTGGGACAAAAATGCACTCTCTTTGCTTTTGGATGCCCAATATGCCTCTGACCAAAAAGTAGAGACAAAAAATAAGTTTCTTACAGAAATCGAGTACAACTATGAACTGACCCAGAGATTTGCATTTACTTATTTAGTCGGTTACAAGCAAGATAAATTTTCAGGCTACGTCTACCAAACCTACACAGGTCCGGGTGCAAAATACGCAGTTCTAAAAGCAGAGAATCAAAACCTTAACTTAGAGGGAAGTGTGCTTTACTCTCAAGACGAAACAGAAGATACAAACTTTGATGCGACAGGGGCTATCATACCCTACCCAAACCCTACAGACATCGCCACCATAACAACAACAGACGGCGAAGTGCTAAGCTACGGTTCATTCAGAGCCAAAGGGGTTTATGAGTGGCAAATTCTCGAGAACCTCAAGTTTGACCAAGAACTCAGCTACAGAGTTTCGCTTGAAGAGTCTGAGAACTATTTTGTTTTTTCAAAAACAGCCTTCACGAGCAAGCTCTCAGAGATCTTCTCGGCCGGTATCAGCTACAAAGTTGACTATATAAACCAAGCCGCCATCGGCAAAGAGTATACAGACAAAACATTTACCGCCAACATCATAATAGACTACTAAATTATCGGGGAACTCCCCCATAATTTTACTTTTTGAAACTACTTTGATATAATTTCGTTCATGAAATTACTACTACTTTTACTCATCACACAAAGCCTTTTCGCTCTCGTCTCCATCGTTCCAGTAGAAATCGGAGAAGACCCTGGACTTCACGGAAAAATTGGAATCTCTTTAGAGACAAAACGGGGCAACACCGAAAAAGACAACTACAAAGCCTCTTTGAGAGCGACCTATGACAGCAATGCAAGCTATGTCACATGGGCAGAATTTTCAGGAGAATACGGGGAATCAAGCTCAGTTGAAGACACAAATAAACTCTATTCTCACCTCAGGTACATTCATAAAGTGACCGAGGAAGTTGTAAGAGTCGAAGCCTTTGCACAGCTACAGACAGACAAATTCAAACTTCTCAAAGAGAGAGCCCTCGGCGGAGCAGGAACCAGATTTAAAATATTTGAAGTGTTTAAAGATGCCAAAGGCTACTTTGGGATTGGCGGACTGTACGAGCACATAAGTTATATACAAGATGCCTATAATAACCCTAACGAGGACAACATAAGATTTAATAATTATCTGGCATATACCATAAAGTTTGGGGAAGATTCTTCTTTCTCTTACACTTTTTACTACCAGCCCTTATATGATAATATCAATGATTATGTAGCTTCACATGATGTTGAACTAAAACTACATGTGTACAAAGAGCTTTTTTTGCAGTTAAGCGTATCGTACAACCTTGACTCAAAACCGCCGATAGGGGTAAAAAGAGAAGATTTTACTCAAGAGAGTACTTTTGTTTTTAACTTCTGAGAATGTCGGCATGTGGAAATAAAGACTTACCACTTTTTGCTACATTTTCTTATTTTAAAGAGTCTCTCTCCTCTTTTGTCGGCATGTGGAAAGATAGAGACATAACCACAGAAACTCTCAGAGAAGCAGCGTGGAAAAAATAGTTTTAGATATATAGAGGGTTTAGTTTTGTTGTAAAAAGTCTTGGCATGTGCAAAGTTCGAGGTACCGGCTTATAGACTCTTTTTTAAATCTCGAGAAAAAAGATACAAAAATCCACATGCCAGAAGTGCTATAAAAGCGGAACTTAAAAAGAGATATTTTGGGTAATACTCGTAAATATAGCCCGCAAGTAAGGCGCCGCTGAATCCGCCTAGACCGTAGGTTACGCCTGAGAAAAACTGCTGAGCAAGTGCTTTGTGTTTGTAAAGATGGTAGAGGTAACTTATGGCGGCGGAGTGAAAGAGTGCGAAGCTCAGAGCATGAAGACTCTGGGCAAAAAAGAGCATTGGCAAATTTTGAGGAAATGCAAATACTAAAAACCATCTCAAAGCGGTCACAAATGTTGTGATTTGCAAGATAAGCAGCAAGTTGCCTCGAAGCAGTTTTCCTTGGTAAAAAAGCATCACTATCTCCACTAAAACTCCAAAAGTCCAGAGGTAAATAGTCATATCTAAACTAACACCGTAATCTATTTCATAGATAGTAAAAAAGTTGTAAAACGAGCCGAAACTTACCTGCATTAGAGTAAGCCCCAGCCACAGTTTCCAGTCTGCTAGAAGATTGATATCGTTTGTAATCTCCTCCTTTTTATCTTCTGTTTTATGGGCATTTTTCACAATCATAAAGGCTATAACAGCAGTTAAAAAACTCAGTCCCATCAAGAAGGACAAAGCTACAGTGGCCGAACTTAAAAACTTCACAAGCACAAGTGCAACGAGAACAAAACCTACTGAACCAAAGAGTCTGATTTTTCCGTAGCGCTCTTTTCCTATGGAGGAGAGGGAGATGACTTCAATATAGGGAAGCACAAGACTCATGCCGATTCCCAAAGCAATATTTGAAGCTAAAAGTTTATAAAAACTCTCTATCGAGAAGAAAAAGGCCAGGGAGCTTAAAACGGTAATCACAAGAGCAGTGTTAAAGCTTCTATTGTTGAGTTGCAGACCTCTTATAAAAGCAAATGGGAGTAAAAATCGCACCATCGGACCGGCGGCAAAAATGATGCCTATTTCGCTTGCAGAGTAGCCGCTCATGGCAAGCACTTTTGGGAGAAAAATAATATAGACGCCTATAATGGAGAAGTAAAAAAAATAAAATATCCCTAAAAGCAGTTGCATTTGTTCCCTGATAAATAATATTGTATATTGTCTTGGAATTATAGTGGTAAATATTTAAATTATGATATACTTTTTGCTTAAAATTTGTATACTATATATGATAAGGGAGGGGTGTGATAATGCTTATAGAGCTAGCAAATGATGATTTTATCATCTCTAAAACTGACTTAAAAGGTCGGCTAACATATGTCAATAAAATATTCATAGATATCGCTGAGTACACAGAAGAGGAGTTGCTTGGACAAGCTCATAACATAGTTCGTCATGTGGATATGCCAAAGGCTATCTTCAAACTTTTATGGGCCACAATTCAAAAGAAAGAAGAACTTTTTGCTTATGTTATAAACAGGACTAAAGGGGGTAACGCTTACTGGGTTTTTGCAAATATTACCGCTTCACTTGATGATAAAGGGCAAGCTTTGGGTTATTATTCTGTCAGACGAAAGGCAAATCCGCAAGCGCTTGAAATCATAAAACCTTTATATGTAAAAATGCTAGAGGCTGAAAAACGGGGCGGTATTGAGGCATCAAACAAAATTTTAACAGATATTTTAAAAGAAAAAGGAATGGACTACAATGAATTTATCATCTCTATTCAAAAATAACCAGACTGTTTTACTATTTGTTGCACTTTTAGCTGTAACAATCTATGGAGTAGTTGGTGCAAATTACATATTTAGTTCAGCCCTGTTTTTCGTTTTAGTTATATCTATATTTGTACCTTCCTCTGCCAACTCTAGTGTAAACACTGGAGTACAAGCCTCTATGCAGAGAGTTTTACAAAGCGCCTCTGAGGGGAAGCTTGAAGAGCGTGTTACTAACATACCTAATGATGGTTCTGATTTATCAAAACGTGCATGGTACTTAAATAATTTACTAGATCAAACAGAAGCATTTATGAGAGATGCTGCAACAAGTATTAAGAGTGCTTCTGCCAGAAAAGCATATAGAAAAGTATATGGGGCAGGACTTAATGGTATTTTTTCAAGTACCGCTGAAAACTTAAACAAAGCCATAGTCTCTATCGTTTCTGGCTACGAAACACAAATAAGAGGTCAATTGTCTTATGATTTTGGTAATCTTGGAGGAGGTATAGCTGAGGGACTGGCTGTAATTCAAGGCGATATAAGTCTAGCGCAAGAAGAAGCACAAGCAATCGTAGGGCTATCAAATAAAACAGCGGAAGAATCATCAAAAAGTTTATCTAGCGTTGTAGACATAGGAGAAAGGCTTAACTCTCTTGTTGCTTTAATATCTTCTAGCCATGAGGGTATCGTAAGTCTGGAGCAGCGTTCGGCTGAAATTTCAACTGTTGTTGGACTTATTAAAGATATCGCCGACCAAACGAACCTGCTCGCACTCAATGCTGCCATAGAAGCTGCCCGTGCAGGCGAGCATGGTCGTGGTTTTGCCGTTGTTGCCGATGAAGTTAGAAAACTTGCCGAGAGAACTCAAAAAGCAACTACCGAGATTGAAATCAACATCTCAACGCTTCAGCAAGAGACAAATGACATGAGAGGAAACTCTGATAATATTACTGAGATAGCAAACAGCTCAAGCCAGGTAATACATGAGTTTGAAAATACATTTGCAGAGCTAAACACTCTAGCTGAGAACTCCTCATATGAGGCAGTTAGAATTCAGAATCGTCTTTTTACGACGCTGGTAAAAGCGGACCATGTACTGTATAAATCTAATGCGTACGCAACAGTTTTAGCAGAAGATGATACAAAAGTTTTTGCTGATCATCATCATTGTCGCATGGGTAAATGGTACTCTGCTACAGGACAGGAAAGATTTGGCCGGACTAAGTCATTTAAAGCTATGGATATTTCACATGCCGCAGTGCACGAATCTGTTTTTGCAAACTTAGAGTTTGTAAAAAATCACAATACACTCAAAAATGGTAATCCAAAAACCATACTAAAGAACTTTACTGCAATGGAGAAAGCTTCATCTGAACTATTTACTCATCTCAATGCTATGATTGTGGAATATGATGCATTAAAATAAGTTAGACCGCTATTTACTTAGCATTAACTTATAATTAATATAATCTCACTTCTCAATTATGTTTTCCCCCTTTCATAAAAGAGAATATATTCTCCTAACAATTATTGCAAACTTCTCAAGCTATCTTCCCCCCTTTGTATAGCTTGAGGAGTTTATGCTAGAATCTGCTTATGAAAATAATACTCACTACTTTAAATTCCAGATACACTCACAGCGCAATCGGTCTTAGATATTTATATGCGAACCTTAAAGAGCTTCAAAAGAGCACAACTATTTTAGAATTTAGCATCAACGACGCCCTTCAAAGTGTTGCTGAAAAGATACTAATCCACATGCCAGACCTAGTTGGACTTGGTGTCTACATTTGGAATGCCAAAGAGAGTGCTGAGCTTATTCACATTATAAAAAAAGTCTCTCCAAGCACGACTATAGTTCTCGGCGGTCCAGAGGTTACATACCAGCCTTTTCGTGTTAATTTTGACGCAGCTGATTTTATCATTCAGGGTGAAGGCGATGTCGCTTTTTATGAACTCTGCCAAAATATTATAAACGCAACTCCGCCGGAAGAAAAAATCATAAAAATGAGGCTTCCTGCCTTAAAAGAGATAGGACTTCCCTATAAATACTACACAGACGAAGATGTACAAAACCGCTATATATATGCGGAAATTTCAAGAGGCTGCCCCTTTGAGTGTGAGTTTTGTCTCTCTTCTATGGATGAAAAAGTAAGAGCTTTTGACTTAGACGATGTTTTAAGGGAATTTGAAATTCTTTGGGCCAGAGGAGCTAGAAACTTCAAGTTTGTGGACAGGACTTTTAACCTGAATATGAAAACCGCAAATAAAATACTTGACTTCTTTTTGGCAAAAGAGCCTCCATATTTTGCTCACTTTGAAGTTGTTCCCGACCACTTTCCAGCTTCACTCAGAGAAAAAATATCAAGGTTTCATCGTGGCGCGCTCCAGTTAGAAATAGGAATCCAAACTCTAAACCCGGAGATTGCCAGAAACATTTCAAGAGAGCTGAACTTAGAGAAGGTAAGTGAAAATATCACTTTTTTAGAGAATGAGACAGAGGCACATATTCACCTTGATTTAATAGTTGGATTACCTGGAGAAAGCTTAGAGAGCTTCGGTCAAAGCCTAGACAAACTCGTAGCCTTAAGCAGTTGCGAAATACAGATTGGAATACTTAAAAAACTCTCAGGCACACATATTGAGAGGCACGATAGTACACATGGCATGGTCTACAGTGACATCCCTCCTTATGACATTTTAAAAAATAATCAACTCAGTTTTAACGATATCCAGATCATGAAAAGATTTTCTAGATTTTGGGATTTAACTTATAACAGCGGTAATTTTACAAATACTATTGTTCTTGTTTGGCAGGACGAAAGTGTGTTCGAAAACTTTTATGACTTTGGCATGTGGATTTATGAGCAGACAAATTCCACATGGAAAATCTCACTTCAAAGACTTGGAGAATTACTATTCACATATCTTACCGATATAAAACAGTTAAAAATCAAGCTTGTAGCCCAAAAAATGTTAGAAGACATGATGAAATTAAAAGGCAGAGCGGTTCCGGCTTATTTAAAACCATATGCTAAAAACTTTATTTTAAGTGCTCAAAATGGAAGTTCCGGCTTTAACAAAAGACAAAAATAATCTTATTTATGAATATAGTACGAATGGTATTTTTTATCTTGATTGTTATGAGCGGTGCTTATGGTAAGGAGCCGTACGTAGAGCAAAATATACTTAACAGGCTAGAAGAGAAGTATAATGCCTTTGTAACAGAGAGATTTCTTGATCTTCAACAAACACTTGATTCAGTAAAGAAAAGGAGTGATTTAGAAAAACTCGACGCTGTAAATAAATATTACAATGAAGTGAAATATGCAACTGATGAGTGTGTTTATAAAATGATTGATTACTGGGCTACCCCCTTGGAATTTCTTGGTAAAGATAGAGGTGATTGCGAAGATTATGTTATTAGTAAATATTTTGCGCTTATATACTTGGGGATGGAGTCTGAAAAATTATTTTTCACTTATGCAAAATCTATTGAGTTTAAAGATGCACATATGGTTTTAACATACTTTCAAACACCTCGGAGTGAGCCTCTGATTTTAGATAACAACAACAATAAAGTATTGCCGGCTTCACAAAGAAAAGATTTAATTCCTATTTACAATTTCAATGGCGAGTTGCTCTATAAAGCCTCATCAAAAGGTAATGAAGAACAGTTAAACTCTGTAAAATCTCATACAAAATGGGATGAACTCAAAGCTAACATGTAAATCAATCCGTTAAAGAGAGATTGTATGAAGATGCTAAAAATACTGCAAGCTCACTGAGTCTTTCACTTGGAACGGCAAATGGCGACATCTCTGTGATGTCAAGCATGATAAATGCAAACTTTGACAGCGGACACTATTTGCACATAGCTTTAGTCGATGTTGAGAATAAACTTCTGTATGAGAGAAAAAATGAGAGCAATCTTAGGCAGATACCTCAGTGGTTTGTAGATAATGTCAGACTATCTGCTCCCATTGCCCATGCGAATGTATCTTCTGAATGGAATCAGTTTGGAATGCTGAGTGTTCAAAGTGACGTAGCTTATGCCTACCGCTCTTTATATATAATACTAATAAATCTACTTATCTCTTTTAGCATTATTACTGTCGTTGCTCTGGGCATTTTATACGCTGTTCTTGTGGTTCTCTTAAAGCCTCTTCGCAAAGCACAGACTCAAGCTGCAGCCGTTTTAAGAAATAAGTTTATAATTCAAGATAATATTCCATACATTAAAGAGTTTAAAGATGTCGTTCTTGGCATGAACAGCATGGTTCATAAAGCTAAGGCTATGTTTGAAAAGGGCAATGAAGAGCTAAAAAAACACAAAGAACTTGAATATATAGATCCAGAAACAAAGCTAAAAAACAGAAAATATCTAATACTGATTATGCGCTTACTCAGGCTAAGTTTAGTAAGACAAATACACATCTGGAATTTTCCCAAGAAGTAGTAGAGGTTATGGGCAAGGAGGCTTGGAAGGATATAATCATTAAAGCTTTAGCAGGCAATAAATTTTCTTTTACTTCGAGGAATGTTGTAAACACTAAAACTTCCAAAATTGCTCATCATATTTTAAGTATAGCACTCAAAGGAGAAAATGGCATAACTTACTCCTATGGTCAGTTTATGGCATCTGCAAATCAGCTAGGGCTTAGTTCTAAAATATATCAAAATATACTAAATATGATGTTTAAAACACCAAATAAAGAACTAAAGGGCTCTACTTGTTCTCTAAGCTTATCATACGAGTATTTGAGCCTTGAGGAGACTTATGATGAGCTGAGCGCTCTATTTAAATACCGCGCCTTTGCTCTTACATTTAAACTCATTGTAGAACTGCCTGACAAATTAGTGAGTAAAAACTCTATTCAAGTCAAACTTTATAAGGCTCTCTTTGAAAAGTACAATATTGAAATAGGAATATATGAGTTTATTGGAGAGAGCGGCGATTACACCTATTTAAAAGATTTAAGACCGGCATACATAAAAGCTGAATCAAACTTCTTTGTAAGCCAGAGTAACGAAGCGCTTTTTGCTCTTAGACTTATAACAGACACTGTAGGCATCTCTTTAATTGCTACTAGCGTTAAGGATATGTCTACAGTTAAAACTCTACAAGAAAAAGATATTTTTATAATCCAAGGAGAAGCTACAAAGATGATTAAGCTCCTCTAGAATTTAGTCCCTTTGCAATAGCTTCATTAATATCTTTTTTATATTGAGGATTCAATTTTTCTAATGCAGAATCAAAACCTACTATAAGATCTTTACTTGTATTTGGATGACGACAGATACTAAAAAGTATATCCATATAAATATCAAAATCAGGATGGGCACGTGCTCCTAATTTTGCATGTATTGTGCCATGATATTTTATAACCAAGGAGAGGGCTTCTTTTAGAGTCTCTTTGCTTGTCTGTTTGTTTTTTATGAGGGCTCTCAAAGATTTCAGATCTGTTTTTAATCCATTTTTTTCTTGAGGCCTAACGGGATTTTTTTGAACTCTCTGAGTATTTGTTTTATTTTTTTTTGATGAGTAAAACAGTAAAAAGATTAAAAATCCCAATACAACAATTAAACCCATGGCAGATTTTATAAGTAGAGTTATTTCCAATGTATCACTTTTCTTAAGATTATATCTTTATATTACTAAATAAGTCTAAATTGTCAGTAAAAATGCCGTTTACGCCCATTTCAAAAAGCTCTTTTGCACGGGTTTTTTCATTGACGGTATATACATTGACTCCATACCCTGCCTTGCGCATATTGCTTACGTTCTCTTTGTCGGCGAGTTCATTACTCATGTTACAGGCATCTACCTTTAATGTTTTTAAATACTCTAGTAGATTCTCAGTATGTTTCTCTTGAACTAAGGCAGCAGTGGGCACATCAGGTAATCTCTCTTTGCAAAGGCTCAGATACTCATGTCTAAAAGATGAGATAAGCACTTTATTTTGCACCTGCCAATCTTGTATCTCTTTGAGAACTGCTGAAACAACCTGCCCATCACTAAAAAATGTATGCATATCTTTAATCTCTATATTTAAAAACAGAGCATTCTCTTTTATAAACTGCAGTGTTTCGCTCAGAGTTAAAAGCGGTTCCACATGCCCGTCAAACCAGCTTCCATAATCAAGAGAACTCAGCTCTTTAAAACTAAAATCAGAAACCTTGTAGGGCTTACGACTTTTAAACTCATCAATCTCAGCTACATTTGTAGTTCGCTCCAAAGTGTCATCATGTATGACAATCAGAGTGCCATCACTGCTTAGTTGCACATCAATCTCTATAAAATCACAAAAGCCTACGCTTACTTTAAGCGAACGCATAGTATTCTCAGGAGCAATGTAGCGTGCACCTCGGTGAGCACCAATAAGACCGGTACGATTTAAAAGTTCTAAAAAATTCATAATTTATTGTATCATATGTTTAATATAGTTTATATATTTAGGGTGAAAATAATGCAAAATAATAAAAGTATTTACTCTTGGGCACTTTACGACTGGGCAAATTCTACCTACGCAACTACTGTTATGGCTGGGTTTTTTCCTCTTTTTTTTAAAACCTACTACAGCGTAGATGTCGACGCAACAGCAAGTACAGCGTATTTAGGGTTTGCAAATTCAATTTCGAGTTTTATAATTGTACTTTTGGCACCGCTTCTAGGGGCAATCGCCGATGCCGGTTCTATTAGAAAACGCTTTTTATTTTTGTTCGCCTATTTAGGTATTTTAATGAGTGCAACTCTCTCCTTGGTTACAGAGGGACAGTGGGAGTTGGCGGCCTTTATTTATGTTCTTGGAAATGTCGGTTTTATGGGCTCAAATACTTTTTATGATGGCTTGCTCTCCTGCGTCTCAACTGAAAAAAACGTTGATTTTGTCTCTGGACTCGGCTTTGCTTTAGGCTATTTGGGAGGGGGAATTTTGTTTGGCATAAATGTTTTAATGCTTCAAAATCCAACATTCTTTGGGCTGGAAAATGAAGTGCAGGCAGTCAAGAGCTCTTTTGTTTTAGTAGCCATTTGGTGGGCTCTGTTCTCTTTGCCTTTGCTTATTTTTGTGCAAGAAAAAAAAGGCAAAAACAGGAGCGAAAAAACCTTATTTGCTCAAGGATATTTAAGACTCAAAACAACCTTTAGTAAAATAAAAGAGCTCAAAGGCTTACTTCTTTTTCTTGTAGCCTATTGGCTCTACATCGACGGAGTTGACACCATTATCCGCATGGCGGTAGACTATGGAATGGCTCTTGGTTTTGACTCTACAAATCTTATTCTTTCTCTTTTGATGGTTCAGTTTATAGGTTTTCCCGCAACACTTTTGTTTGCAAAACTAGCACAAAAATGGGACACAAAAAAAGCGATATATCTGGCAATAGTAATGTATATTTTCATAATATTTTGGGCTTATAGAATGCAAGAAGTGTATGAGTTTTATATTTTAGCTCTTATGATAGCCCTTGTTCAAGGCGGTATTCAAGCACTGAGCCGCTCCTACTACTCAAAAATGATTCCACAGGAACATTCGGCTGAATTTTTTGGTTTTTACAACTTTTTGGGAAAATTCGCCGCCATTTTAGGACCGCTTT
>MNYP01000088.1 GCA_001873135.1 Helicobacteraceae bacterium CG2_30_36_10 | reverse complement strand
AGCCTTTTATAACAAACTTGTGAATATCTTTTTTGATAAGTTTTTCAATATTTTCTAAAAGTTCTTTCTCATCAATACATACAAGAGATACAGCTTCTCCAAAATTCCCCGCACGACCTGTCCGTCCGATACGATGCACATAGTCTTCGGGAACGTTTGGCAGTTCAAAATTCACAACATGCGGGAGTTGGTCTATATCTATACCGCGAGCGGCGATATCTGTCGCAACAAGCACTCTTACTTCTCCTGCCTTAAAGTCTGCGAGTGCTTTTGTTCTTGCATTTTGACTTTTATTTCCATGAATAGCCACAGAGCTGATGCCATCTTTTTCAAGCTGTTCGCTGAGACGGTTTGCACCATGTTTAGTTCTCATAAAAACTAAAACCTGCTTCCAGTTTCCCTGCGTTATAAGATGCGAAAGGAGTTCGCGTTTTTTCTCTTTATCTACGGGGTGAATCACCTGCGTTACTTGCTCAGAGGAGATATTTCTGCGAGCAACTTCTACAAGAGCCGGCGACTTTAAAAGAGTGTCTGTCAGTTTTTTAATCTCTGCAGAAAAAGTAGCCGAAAAAAGGAGATTTTGACGGGTTGAGGGCAAAATGGCTAAGATTTTTTTAATGTCGTTAATAAAGCCCATGTCCAACATTCTATCTGCTTCATCCAAAATAAGAAAATCTACTTTTGAGAGGTCAATAGTCTTTTGAGAAACATGGTCTAAAAGTCGTCCCGGAGTCGCTATAACAATATCAACACCTTTTCTTAGCGCAACGATTTGAGGGTTTATTTTCACCCCGCCAAAGATTACCATAGACTTAAAGGGAAGAAATTTTCCATACAGTGCTACACTCTGAGCTACCTGAGCTGCGAGCTCTCGTGTCGGGGTCAAAATCAGGGCACGAACTACCGGCTTACCGGCATGTGGTTTATGTCGGCTGAGGAGTTCTAACATCGGTAGTGTAAAACCGGCTGTTTTTCCGGTTCCCGTCTGTGCACCGGCAAGAAGATCTCTTCTTTTTAAAATGATTGGTATGGCTTCTTTTTGAACAGGAGTAGGTTCAGTATACCCCTGTTCTTTGACTGCACGAAGCAGTGGTTCTGAAAGTCCGAGTTGTTTAAATGGCATTAATTAAGTCCTAAAAGTATTCTAAATTTCGTTCATTATAGCATGATTTAGGTTTAAGTTCAAAAATGAAATTCTAAGACTCCTTTTACGCTATAATGAGGCTACTCATTCAAGGATTTTTTATGTCATCAACTGCTACAACTTTAAAGCGCCACAACCACCGTGTTCATCCATGTAAGCCTGAGAAAAAACAAGAACTTTTAAACCTCTTACTTGCTCAAAACGCCGACAAAATTATTTTGGTTGTTGCTTCAAATACCGACGAAATGTCAAACAACGTCGAAAATGCAAAAAATATTACTTTTATAAGTGATGAAGATTTAGCCGTATCTCCTGAACTTAAATGTGAACTTTTAATCAGTTATGATTTACCTCAAAAAGCCATCATATATATGAGCAGAATTGCTAGAACAAGCGAATATGCTTTAATCTTACTAGATCCTCAAGAACAAACGCTTTTGTACCCTATAGAAACTCTCACGGGAAGAACTCTTATGCAGGAGACAATTCCAGGTTTTGAGACTATTGTTGTAAAAGCAGAACCTATTAAAAAAGAGTTCAAGCCAAGAGATGATAAAAAAGAGTATAAACCTAGAAACAGTGACTTCAAGGGAGAAAAGAAAGAATATAAACCTAGAAGTAGTGAAGAACGCGGTGATAAAAAATATGGTGATAAGCCGGCAAGAGATGATAAATATCCTGCTAAAAAACCATACAATAAAGATGCCGGCAAGTCAAATTCTTGGGACAATAAAGAGAAAAAAAGTTCAAAATTTCTAGGAAAAGATGGAAATGGAAAAGCTTTGTTTTCCGGCAAAAGTGGAGACAGAAATCACCGCCACGACGGTACTCCAAAAGATTATGTCCCTAAAGTACCTGGAAGAAAAATAAACATCAAATCGCTTAAAAAAGCAGAAGATAAAGAGTAGTTAATTATTTTTATTAAACTCTAAAATCTCTTCGTTGCTGATTGGTTTTTTCTTTGTTTTATTGAAAGCTTTCTCAGCTTCTTTTTCACTATAGTTTCTACACTCTTTGGGAACTACAGCATTGGGATCAGTTGCTATTTGGTCGCACATGCTAGCGTTAAACTTCATGTTTGAACATCCACTAAAAATTAAAACACTTACTAAATATACTTTCCACATGCCAATACTTTCCTTATTTCTTTTTAACAATCAAATCTAAATATTTTGAAGGTGTGGCCTTCATCATAGCTTGAGCTAACCATTTGATTTGAAAATATGCCGCGCCGCTATCTCTGAGTGTAAAGTAGTTTTTTAAACTTCTGAGGTTAAAGGTCACAACCATATCAACTTTTACATTATCTGTGATAATATGCTTAAATGCATCTCCAACATTACGCTTTTTCTTTCCAGATTCTAATGCATTAAAAAGTGCCTCAGCATCGCCCTCTAACTCTTCAATAAAAGGCAGCGAACTTTTTGCAACAGCAATTAAATGAAAATCTTCTACAATTTTTGACTGATAATCCAGCTTCTCATAAATTGCACCGATTTCTATTTTATTATACACTTCATCAAGAGTTACAAACATATTAAAACCTAAGATTTTATCAATAAAAAAATCTTTATCGCCGCCATGTTTTGAAGCAACGAAAGCATTAATAATCGAACTCATAGTATAACGAGTGCTTCTAACACTTATGGCTTGTATTCTATGTCTTGCGTGCTCTTGCAAAACTCCTCGAGAAGTTCCACGAACTAAAAAGCTCAAATTTGCATGTTCTAAAATCGAGTGGTGAAAGTATGTCCAAGCTAAATCATCAAGAAGAGTAGACTCTTCAATCTTATTTATATCCTCACACATCTCACGGCTTGGCATTTTCTCTTCAATATGTTGAATAACTTCATTTTCGCTGTTTTGGAACGAATCATAACAAGTTCTAGCAGCTGTCTCCGCAACACCAAGTCCAGTCTCTTGCAGAAGAACTACTTCAGGTCTGCTGTATTTTATGCCGTACGTATCTTCCATCATTCATTCCACCTTCGTATGTAGTATTCTACAATAAAAAAATTAATCTTACTTTTGTACTCCATCCAAGACCGGCACAAAATCACACTCTTCGAGTTCTTCACTTTTTATAGAGGAACCGCTCTTTTTGAATCTCACAATAACCTGTTTGGAGCCTTTTTGCATGGGAGCCACCAAAACCCCTCCATCACTTAATTGCTCAAAGAGTTTCGCGGGTATCTCTTTTGCGGTCGCAGAAAATAAAATTCTATCGTAGGGAGCATACTGAATCCATCCATTTTGTCCATCATCTGTTCTTGTGTGAATATTATTTATCTTAAGCTCTCTGAATCGGGCTTTTGCTTCTATCATTAAAGATTCTATTCTTTCGATTGTAAAAACACCGCGAAACAGATGTGAAAGAACTGCAGCTTGATAGCCACTTCCACAGCCAACCTCTAAAACTCTGTCTGCCCCTTTTGGCTCTAAATAGTGTGTCATCTTTGCAACTGTCAGTGGTGAACTTATCCACTGTGCAGCACCCATTGGTAGGGCATCTAACTTATAAGCACTGTGTCTAAGACCTGCTGGGACAAAAGCTTCACGATTTGTATCTGCTATGGCATTTTTTACTTCATCACTTAAGGTAAATTTTTTATGGCAATCTTCAGCTAGCCGAGCCGTTTTTGTCGCTGTTATTCTATCCAATTCCAACATCCATATATCGCCTCATTAAGGCTATTTCTTTTTTACTATATTGTAGCTCTAAGCAAGGCTTATTCCCATTGAGAAGCACTTCTCCCTGCGGGTTTATAATAGCACTCATTTTTGTACACTCTTGATTTAAACTATCACTTGCAACGACATAACACTGGTTCATAATGGCAAGTGCCTGCGTCAAAACTTTGAAGTGTTGGGAACGTAAAACTCCCCACCATGATGGCACGGCAATAACATCTGCCCCTTCGAGCTGTTTCCACAGCTCTTTAAATCGCAGTTCAAAACAGATAAGTATGCCTATTTTGATTCCCTCTATTTCAACTATTTCCACATGCCGAGATTCGCCCTCGTCAAAATGCTCATCTTCACCGCCAAAACGAAAAAGTTTGGCTTTAGCTCTCTCATAAACAACTTTACCATTGTGAATAACTTTTACAAAGTTATAAAACTTAGAATCTCTTTTTTGGATAATTGTAAAAATAATTATTTTTCCAAAGGAGGCTTTTTTTATCTCAGAGATGGCATGTGGAAAAAAATCTGCTACTGCTTCAAAATTATCATAATCAAAACCGCTTAAGCAAACTTCTGGTGCTACAATGACTGATTTGTTAGGTGTTTTTGTTATGAGTTTTAGAAGTGTTTGTAAGTTAGTGTTAGTGTTAGTGGTTGTTTTAAAAAGAAGTGAGCAGAGTGTGTACTCACTCACTTTAGAAATCATCGCCGAAACTCAAACTACCTTTTGAGTAGTTTGTCACAGTTCCCTCAAAGAAGTTAGTTTTTTGATCATTAAATTTTGCAAAATCATTTACCCATTTAATAGGATTTTCAACATTATAAAGTTTATCAAATCCGACTGCGTTTAATCTATCATCGGCTAGATATTTAATATATTGCTCAACTATTCCATCTGTTAAACCTAAAA
>MNYP01000074.1 GCA_001873135.1 Helicobacteraceae bacterium CG2_30_36_10 | reverse complement strand
AAAAGAAATTTGGACAAAATTTCTTAAAAGATGAAACAGTATTAAGAAAAATCGTCGAAGCGATGCCCAAAAACGATAATAAAATCGTAGAAATTGGACCTGGCTTAGGTGATTTAACTAAATTTTTAGTTGATGTCAAAAGTGTAGAAGCTTTTGAGGTAGATACCGATTTATGTAAACTGTTACAAAGTACATTTAAAGAAGAGATTGCTACCAAGCGACTCCACGTAAACTGTGGGGATGTTTTACAAGCTTGGCAGAGTTCTTTAGTTGACGAGCCTTATGATTTAGTGGCAAATTTGCCCTATTATATCGCAACAAATATCGTCCTAAAAGCACTCGCAGATCCAATGTGTAAAAATATACTGGTAATGGTACAATTTGAAGTAGCAGAGAAGTTTTGTGCACAACCCGGTGAAAAAGTATTTGGTTCTTTGAGTGTAATAACTCAAAGTACAGGTAAGGCTCACATTATTGTGAAAGTTCCTCCAACTGCATTTGAACCACAGCCCAAAATTGACTCGGCTGTTTTTTTGATTGCAAAGAATAAAGATAGAACTGATAAAGATTTCGAGGATATGCTAAAAATTGCATTCAAACAACCTAGAAAAACTCTTATGAAAAACCTATCTATTGCTTATGATAAAAATTTGCTTCAAGAAGCTTATGAAAAGCTGGATTTTACGTTAACGATTCGACCTCATCAAATTTCTGCCACTGACTATCACCAACTCTATAAATTAACAAGGAGTTTGGATGACACAAGAGAATCAGGGGACGCAAACAAGTAGTCCTCAGGAAAATCGTAAACCAAATACAAATAACAGAAGACCAAATAACAACAACCGTAAGCCAAGTGAAAATGCAAAAACTGGCGAAAAGAGTGATGCAGCAAAACCTGCAAGCAATCAAAATAGAAATAAAAGCAGTAGTAAAAACCGCCATCAGCGCCAACCGACGCCAGTTGATGAAAATTTAAAGGCTTTTGTGCTGAAAAATCAAGAAGCACACAAGCAAAGACTTAATCCTCACTATAAACTAGATCTAAACTCTACAGCAAAAATCCGTATCACGCCACTTGGTGGGCTTGGTGAAATCGGCGGAAACATCACTGTAATAGAAACAGATAAAGAAGCCATTCTTGTTGATGTCGGTATGAGTTTTCCAGATGAAGATATGCACGGTGTAGATATTTTAATCCCTGACTTTTCTTACCTTCGTGAGATAAAACATAAAATCGTAGCCGTAATTATTACGCATGCGCATGAAGATCATATTGGCGCAATGCCATACCTTTTTAAAGAGATGCAGTTTCCTATTTATGGAACGCCGCTTCCTTTAGCAATGATTGGTAATAAATTTGATGAACACCACATTAAAGAGTTTAGAAGATTTTTTAATCCTATTCAAAAAAGAGACATTATTAAAATCGGAGAAGATTTTGAAATAGAGTGGATGCATATGACGCACTCTATTATCGATTCATCCTCTTTGGCTATTACTACAAAAGCCGGAACACTTATTCACACCGGTGACTTTAAGATAGACTACTCTCCTGTTGATGGTTATACTGCAGATTTACACAGATTGGCTCATTATGGAGAAAAGGGTGTTTTATGTTTGATGAGTGATTCAACAAACTCTTATAATACTGCTCCAACCGGTTCAGAACTAAGTGTAGGACCGGCACTTGACCGTGTTTTTGCAAAGGCTGAGGGAAGAATTCTTCTCTCAACATTTAGCTCAAATATTCACCGTGTACAACAGGCTATACAGTATGGCGTTAAGCATGGCCGTAAAGTTTGTGTTATCGGACGCTCTATGGAGAGAAATTTAGAGCTGGCAATGCAGTATGACTATGTGAAATTTCCAAAAAATATTTTTGTAGATGCAGATGAAATTGCAAGACTTAATGACAAAGAGGTGCTAATAATAACAACAGGTTCACAAGGTGAGCCAAACTCTGCACTATTTAGAATGTCGATAGGCGAGCACAGACATATAAAAATTAAACCGACAGATTTGATAGTTCTCTCTTCTCGTGCCATTCCAGGTAATGAAAATTCTATTTCTGGCATGTTAAACCACCTTCAGCGTGCAGGAGCTGATGTAGCCAGAGACAGAGATATACACGTCTCTGGGCATGCTTCCATGGAAGAGCAAAAACTTATGCTGCGTCTCGTTAATCCTAAGTTTTTCTTGCCTATTCACGGTGAATATAACCATGTTATGAAACATAGAGAGACCGGCATTATGTGTGGTGTTCCTGAGCGAAATATTATACTTATGACAGACGGCGAACAAATCGAAGTTTCGCCTAAGTACATGAGAAAAGTTAAAACCGTCAAAACGGGTAAAACGTATATAGATAACCAAAATAATCACCAAATAGAAGATGACATCGTTCTTGACCGCCAAAAACTTGCTGCAGATGGTATTGTAATGATTGTTGCTCAGGTTGATGGCAAAACATCAAAGATGATACTTAAACCACATGTTACTTCTTTTGGTATAGTTGCAGACAGACAGGATAAAGTATTTGCTAAAGAGATGGAAGAAATTTTAGAGCACTTTTTACTTCACCTCAAAGAGGGGATGATTGAAAATTCAAGAGCACTTGAAAATGACCTTCGTCAAATCATTCGAAAGCACATCTACAGAAAAATGAAAAGATATCCACTTATCGTTCCACACGTATTGGTATCATAATATAGTACAAACTTCTGGCATGTGGAATTAATTTGCACATGCCGATCACTTCTGTTAATCTTTGAGTTACATTAAAAAACAAAATAGATTCTACTCTCAGCAATTTAGTGCTATCCTACCGTTATAAAAACTCAAAAGGCAGATGATTGTCAGATAATAACAATAGAGATTTCGAGAATGCAGTAAAAATGATGATGTTGCATGTCGGTGAAAATCCAGAGAGAGAAGGGCTTTTAGAGACTCCTCAGCGTGTAAGAAAAGCCTATGAGTTTATCTATGGCGGCTATAAAGAAAATCCCAAAGAGATTCTGGAAAAAGCACTTTTTACAAGCTCTAATGATGAAATGGTTCTTATAAAAGACATAGAGTTTTACTCTACTTGCGAACACCATTTACTCCCTATAATAGGTCGTGTACATGTTGCCTATATTCCTAATGGTAAAGTTGTCGGACTCTCAAAGATTCCTCGTGTTGTAAATGTTTTTGCCCGTCGCATGCAGATTCAAGAGCAGTTGACAGAGCAGATTGCAGATGCTATTATGGACGCAATTTCGCCAAAAGGTGTTGCAGTTGTAATTGCTGCTCGTCATATGTGTATGGAGATGAGAGGCGTTGAAAAAATTAACTCAACAACGACATCTTCTGCTCTTCGCGGACTCTTTAAAAAAGATGAAAAAACAAGAAGTGAATTTTTCTCTCTTATTAATTCACCAACCGGCATGCGTTACTAATTCCACATGCCATTTACTTCACTCAAAGATAAAATCTCATCTAAAAACCACTCCGTAGCTTTTGGCGAAGTTGTAAAAATCAATGCTACGCTCATCACAGCAACCGGACTAAAAGTAAATATTGGTGACATGGTAAAAATCATCTCTGCGGATAGTGCTCAAGAGATTCTGGGTATGGTTACAGAGATAGATGGAAAAACTTTTTTTATAACTCCATTTAGCTTTGTCGAAGGGTTTTGCTCCGGTGATAGAGTTTTTATTGATCAGACGGGCATGAATATTCCTGTCGGTTCCTCTCTTCTTGGACGGGTTGTAGACCCTTTTATGAGACCCATTGACGGAAAGGGATATATTGCAACCTCAAAACTCTCCCCAATTATAAAAGCCCCTATTGCTGCTATGAAAAGGGGTATGATAGATGAGATATTTTCAGTAGGTGTTAAAAGCATAGATGGACTTTTAACATGTGGAAAAGGGCAAAAATTAGGCATTTTCGCCGGAAGCGGAGTTGGAAAATCTACTTTGATGGGGATGATTGTTAGAGGTTCTCACGCTCCTATAAAAGTCGTTGCACTTATTGGTGAGAGGGGGAGGGAAGTCCCCGAGTTTATAGAGAAAAATCTTGGCGGAAACTTAGAAAATACCGTAATAATAGTGGCAACCTCTGATGACTCTCCTCTTATGAGAAAGTATGGCGCCTTCGCTGCTATGAGTGTGGCAGAGCACTTTAAGGACAAGGGTCTTGATGTTCTTTTTATGATGGACTCTGTTACAAGATTTGCTATGGCTCAAAGAGAGGTAGGGCTAGCCCTCGGTGAACCGCCTACTTCAAAAGGGTATCCGCCGTCATCTTTAACACTCCTTCCACAACTGATGGAAAGAGCCGGAAAAGAAGAGGGAAAAGGTTCTATTACAGCCTTTTTTACGGTTCTGATAGAAGGGGATGATATGAGTGACCCTATCGCCGATCAGTCTCGCTCAATTTTAGATGGACACATTGTACTTTCCCGAGAACTTACAGATTTCGGTATATATCCGCCCGTCCATGTTTTAAACTCAGCCTCAAGGGTTATGAGTGATATAGTCTCCCCAGAGCACTTACAAGCAATTTTAAAATTTAGAAGGATCTATACTCTTTTAAAAGAGAATGAAGTTTTAATCCGTATAGGAGCTTATACCAAGGGCACAGATCCTGAACTAGATGAGGCAATCAATAAAAAAGCGGGGATGGAAGAGTTTTTAACGCAAAGCTCAACTGTGCAAACATCATTTGAAGAGTCTAAAGATACTCTCATAAAACTTATGCAAAAATAATCCAGACTCAGCTATTTACCATCAGCACAGAGTGTATCCAATGATTTCTATTTATTCTTAAACTTTTTTCCTCTGTAATGGCTAGCTTTAGTGAAGAGATTTTTTCAAACCTAGTCATAATTGCCGCTATTTCATTATCCAACCCAAATATATCGATGTACGAATAGATAATATTTTCTGCCTTTTTAAGACTATTTTTACTGATAAGAATTTTTATTTTTACATGAAAACTAAGTCTTAGCAAATCACCGACTTTATTTAATCTTGCCCGAAGAGTAATAAGTTCACCAAGCGTAGTTTTAATGTCTTTTATATTACCTTTTTGAGCAAATGTTTCACACTCATTTATGAGTTTTGACCAATGTTTTTCTAGCAGTAAACCAAGTTCGGTAGATTCTAGAGTATGATACTTGTCTAAAATATTGTAGCAGGCAATAAAGTCATTTTCTTTATAAGCTTTTTGCAGCTCTAAAACATGATTCGCTTCCTCATAAAGTGCTAAAACCTGCTCCTGAACTGCTGGTAAGCTCTCAAGTTTTAAAAGATATTTCTTAGCTAAATCAACTTCTCCTTTTTGTATGGAGTCATTAGCCTCTTGTAAATACATTTGTATCTCTTCTTGCAAAGCGATATAACTTGGTATTTGAGTAAAAATTTCATTTTTTTGTGCCAGTTGAGATACTTTTAAAAAATCTTTTTCATCTACGGCTTTTAGAAATATTATAAATTCTCTATTTTGTTTTAATATTAATTGTATTAAGGGTCTTTTGGATGTTATGGTTATATAAGCATTGAGATAAATTCTTGCATTATCCTCTCTGCCTAAAAGTACTTGTTTTTGAGCCCCTTTAAATGCCACCCTCCAACCCTGCTCCATTTTTTTGTATTGCCAAGTATGTTGAAGTGCCACAAATTTACTGCTCATTGCATAGGCTAAAGAATATCTTTTATCTAAAAAGTGTACTTGAAATTTTTCATAATTATCAAAGGCTGCAAACATCTGCCCAATCTGCAATTTTTTTGAAGGTACATGTATAAACATCTCTATCAGCTGTTTTGCCAACTTTTTGTTACGGTGAATAAGTGCATCGACAGCCTCCAAATAAATTGTATTAAATTTATTTTCAAGCTCTTTGTGTTCTAAGGAGTTCCTCAGCATAGGCTCTGAAGCAATAAGAGTATAAGCAATGTCTAAGGAATTATGTAAAATTAAAGATTTCAGTTGTCTTAAACTTGCAAGTTTAACATTGAGTATTTGAGAATTGTTCAAGGCTACTATAAGCGTTTCATCGTCGAAAATCGAGATGCTATGTATAGTCTCTGAAAACTCCATATATTTTGCATGAATAAGCTTATAGTTTTTTATATCTATAATGGCAACACTATTCGTATACCCGCTTATCATAATATAGTCTTTGTTTGGCATTAAAATTATATGCTTTATTTTACTAAAAGGAGTGCTTATCTGCTTATACATTTTTTTGTTTTGCAATGAACGTACATGAATTATGCCATTAACATCACCATTAACTATTATGTGCTCATTTATAAAGCAGAGTGCATCTGAACGAATTTTATTATGGGTAAGTACAATTTTGTTTGATTGTGAATGCAAATCCATAATAAAAATAGCCCCCCCGTAACCGCAACAAGCCAATTTATTTTTATAAAAAGTGAGGGCACTCACATAGTTATGTTGTATTTTATCTCTATCTTCATCTTGTGAATAAGGAAAAGAACAAAGTCTAGATAAAAGCGAAGTATCATTTTGCTTATATTGTAAAACCCGACCATTTTTTGTTCCGGCTATTATATAGCTAGATGATAAATCAAAGGCTAAAATCTCTACTATATCACCCTCTGTAGGTATTTTTATAATGACTTCATGTGTTGGCATGTGGATTACTAAAATATGTGTTTCATCCGCTATTGCAACAAGTTGAGTATTGGCACTAAAGGCGATGGCTTTTGTTTGAGCATTTATATATTTACTAGCAAGATTGAGTTTTACTTCACTCTCTTGGGGAGAAAAAAGTGTTATTCCATGAAGTTTTGTGCTAAAGGCAATTAGGTTACCATCTACTACTTTGAGTGCTGTAACTTCTGAACCGGTATCAAGTAAACTTTGAATATTTGGCATAAAAGATTATAAATAAATTAAGTAGAATTAGGGCTGAAAGTCTAGATAAAAGAGAAATTAAAGCACTTCATCCCAAGTAAAAACTTGGGGAGTGTGATTTAAAAAGAAATTAGCAAGATGGAACGTTTCCGCTGTCATTTGCATATTCGTGAAAGAAGTCATAATAGTCCGGAAGATATCTCTCTTTTAAAGCACCATCTTTAGCAGCAGGACAAACAGTTTTGATTTCATCAGCCAGTTTACCAGCTTTATTAATTGCTTCCCACTCTGCTTGTGTATGCTTACCGGCAACAACAGCACCAGTCATATTGTCACAACTGCTTTTTAGTTTTTTCATAAAAAGCTTTTGACCTTTAGCCACATCAGCACTCGCAGTTGTTGCACCCACAGCTAAAATTATTGCGACACCAAGTGCAATTTTTACGATTTTATTCATTTTTTCTCCTTAAAAGTTCCTCATCATTTTATCTTGAAAATCTTGAAAATAATATTTATCTATATTATTTATGAAATCTTGGATACATATATTTACTTTTAAGCCCTTCCGCTTAACATTCCGTAAGCAGTCATTGGTTTAAGTGCATAAACTTTGAGCAACCACCATATCCATCTCTCTTTGGTAGGATCAAGAGGGAATGAAGGAGTCGGTTTTTTACTCCAGTCAAACTCTGCGAGCATTACCGTGCCAATACCCGTAATAAGTGGACATACCGTATAACCGCCATAAGCAGCAGGTAGTTTAGTTTTGCCTTCCATTGAAGCTATCACATTGTCAACAAGCACTTTATACTGCTTACGAACTGAGCCACCGGTTTTACCCATCGGTACAGCAACCACATCACCTAAACACCATACATTTTTAAATTTTACATGCTGTAGAGTCTCTTTTGTCACCGGTACCCAGCCTTTATCAGAACCAATTGGAGAGTTTGCTACAACATCTGGAGCTTTCATTGGTGGAGTTACATGTATAAAGTCATATTTTACTTCAACGGGTTCGCTTTTTAATATGACTCCAAACTCTTCTAAATCTTTATCCCAAGCACCTTTTTCCGTCCAGTGGTGGTTAAAAGTAGCTATTTTCGCATTAGCGTTTATCTCTACAAGATTGTGCGTATAGTTCCATTTGAAATCTCTATCTTTAAACTGCTGTAAGATTGCTTCGTGATATTCAGCAACTCCAAACATCTTTCCTCCATTAGGATAGAAAGTTAACTCAACTTTATCTCTAACACCTGCTTCTTCTAAACGGGAATGCGTAAGGTACATTATTTTTTTAGGTGCACCACCACATTTGATTGGAGTATTTGGGTGTGTAAACAGAGCTTGTAGTTTTTCACTGCCTGTGTGCGCTTTAGCTTTGGCAATTAACTCTTGAATACCGACCCATGTAGCTTCTGCCCCATCTTGAAAATAGATAGAGTGAAGACCATTTTTACCGATACCGCTATTTTTAACAACAGCATTATCTTTCCCAGATGAAGTAATAGCACCATTAAGACCTTTAATAGCACCGTAATCAAGCACTAAACCGGTTGCAACAATCAACTGGTCATAAGAAACCTCTTGTTTGTCATCAACTGTCACTTTGTTGTTATCAGGATCAAATGCAGTGACACTACCTTTGATTAATGTGACACCATCGGGAAGTTTGTCATCTCTGCTATATTCTATATCACTTTTCTCCCAAAGACCGGCAGCTACAAGAGTTTGACCCGGCTGATAAGAGACAGATAAAGGATCCGGTTCTATTACGGTTATTTCTAAGTCTGAAGCGCTATTTCTTAGACGAGCAGCCGTGCTCATGCCAGCTAAACCGCCGCCGACAATAACAACTCTGCCTTTTACATCTGAGGCAACTGCAGTAGACGTTCCAACCGTAGCACCGGCTAAAATTGATGCTGCAATCGGTGAAACACTTAAAAACTTTAAAGCCTCACGACGAGACATAATCTCCGGATGTCTATCTATTTCATTAAGAATTTCTTCTAAAATTTCATCTTTTTTCATCTTTTTTCCCCTCATTTTGTGATAAAGTATTTAATTGTACATATTTAAGACTTAAGAAAGCTTGCAAATGACTCTTTTTATGATTAAATGTATCTAAAGTAAACACTTTGCATATATAATGTAATCTTATTTTGAGGTTTATTGTAATAATAATTAAATGTTATAACGTATTTATTATAGAGGTGAGTAGATTTTATTCACTAGAAGTTGCACAGAAACCCTATTGTTGAATTCATTTTTTGCCACCGTGTAACTGCATGATATTTTTTTATCATCGGGCATATCGTATACGGTTCTAAAAGCTATAAGTTCAACAGTTTTCCTGGCATGTGGAAATTGTCGTATTTCTATTTTTGAATGTGACTTGTCGGCTCCCATTAGTTTTATACTTACGACTTCCGCATCACGCAGTAAAAAACTAGGACGCAGATTAGCCTCTCCAAAAGGTTCAAACTGCTCTAAAAGTGCTAAGAGTTCCAGGTCTATATCGTCTGTTGAGAGTATGCCTGTTACTTGCTCTTTTGGTATAAAATCATTTGGGTCTAGTTTAGAAGCACTCTCGTTGATAGCAATTCTAAAAGCACCGATATCTTTTTCTAAAAGCCCCAAACCTGCCGCCATTTTGTGCCCGCCGAATTTGCTTAGGAATGATTCGTTTGCTTTGATGAGCTCATAAATACTCACCTCACCGATACTTCTAGCACTTCCCTTTGCCACTCCGTTTTCACAGCTTAAAACAATAGCGGGCTTACCAAAATGCTCTACAAGTCTCGCCGCGACAATACCCACAACGCCCTCGTGCCAGTTCTCTCCCGATACTACGATAACATTGTCTTCGTAGTTTCCATACCCCAAGGCTTCTTTGGTACACTCTGCTTCTGTAGCCTTTCTTAAATCGTTTAGTTTGCCTAAAAGCTCAAACTGTTTATAAGCCTTGTTGGTTGTAGTCGCCGTATAAAACTCAAGTGCGATGGAAGCGTCTTCTAGTCTTCCTGCCGAGTTGATGCGAGGTGCAATTTGGAAAGCTATATCTTCAGAAGTGATAACTGATTTATTTAAAAAGTCTCTTATAATTATAGAAGAGGGACGAGAGGAGTACATTAAAACTTTCAGACCCTCTTTTACAAGTGTTCTATTTATGTCGACAAGAGGCATAATGTCGGCAATAATAGCAATAGTTAAAATATCTAAAAACTCTCTCATATCAATCTTGAGATTTAACTCTTTTTTAACAAGAGCCAAAAGCAGCCAAGCGACCTGCGCTCCGCAAATATCTTTAAAAGGGTATTGGCATGTACAAAGTTTTGGGTCTACAATGGCAAAGGCTTCGGGCAGTATCTCCGAGGGAGTGTGGTGGTCGGTAATAATGAGTTCAATTCCACGCTCTTTGCAAACTTGAGCGGCTGCAACGGCTGAGATGCCGTTGTCCACTGTTATGACTAAATCTGCATCAACTCTGTGTAAAACATTCGGGCTCACTCCATAGCCATCATTAAATCGGTTTGGAATAATCGCTTCAAGCGGGTAGGGAATTTGTCTGAAAAAATCAACCATGATGGCAGTTGAACTGACTCCATCAACATCATAATCACCGACGAGGGTTATTTTTTTATTTTCTCTTATGGCTGAAGCAATCTTTTGAGCCGATTTTGTGGCATCTTGAAGCAGAGCAGGGTCCGGAATTTGAGAGAGTTTTTTATCTTCTGTCTCAAATCGTTTCGAAAGTAGCTCAAAAAGTTTTTGTTTATTTAGTATTTGCATAGTTAGGCTCTTTTGGGACATATGAAATATGTCTAGCTTTAGTGGTCACAGCGAAGTAAAAGGGACGAGTTCCTTTTACGTAATATTAGGTAAGGCTACTCGGCACTCAAACTAGCTTTTACAAATGCAAGTATTGAAGGGTTTGGAGTTTGAAGTCTTGATGTAAATTCCGGATGAAACTGAACACCCAAAAACCAAGGGTGCCCTTTGATTTCAACCGTCTCTATAAGACCGTTTGACTCACCCGTAACTATCATTCCAGCCTTTTCAAGTTGTTCACGGTAAGCAGGGTTTGCCTCATAACGGTGACGGTGTCTTTCATGAATAGTTTTTGCACCGCTGTAAGCTTCTCTTAAAATAGAACCCTCTTTTGTATCACAAGGGTATTCGCCAAGTCGCAGAGTTCCGCCCATCGGCGATTTATGTGTTCTTAACTGAACGCCTCCTGCTTGGTCTAAGAAGTTATCAATTAGGTAAACCATTGGATGCTGTGTGTTTTCATCAAATTCTACAGAGTTTGCACCTTCAAGTCCTAAAACATTTCTAGCGTATTCGACAAGTGTGAGCTGCATTCCAAGACATATTCCAAGGTATGGAATTCTATTTTCGCGAGCGTACTGTATAGCTTGTATTTTTCCCTCGATGCCACGATTTCCAAATCCACCGGCCACCAAAACACTGTCACAGTCACCCAAAAGTGCCTCAGCACCTCTCTCTTCTATCTCTTCAGAGTCAACCCAGCATATCTCAACTCTTGTATCTAAGTGTGCACCACAGTGAATAAGCGATTCTGTTAAAGATTTGTAAGCCTCTTTAAGGGCTAAATATTTCCCGACAAAACCAACAACAGTACGATTCTTCGGCTGTACAATTTTTTTAACTAAAGAGTCCCACTCTTCCATATCAGGATTTAGTTCACCTAACTCTAACTCTTTAGCAATAGGTTTTAAGATATTTTGTCTTAAAAAAGTGATAGGAATATCGTATATAGTAGCAGCATCAAGAGCTTCTACAACACTGTCTTGACTTACATCACAGCTCATAGCAAGTTTTTTCTTAAAAGTTTTTGGCATAGTATTTTCACTTCTAGCGATTATCATCTGAGGCGTGATACCGATACGGCGAAGTTCTTGAACCGAGTGTTGTGTAGGTTTAGACTTTAGCTCACCGGCAGCTTTAATGTAAGGGATAAGCGTTACGTGGATGAAAAATGTTCCTGCTACCTCTTCATCGTGTTTCATTTGGCGGATTGCCTCCATAAAAGGAAGCCCTTCGATATCGCCGACAGTTCCGCCAAGCTCGACCACAAGAATATCGTGACCTTCTCCTGCTTCTTTTATCCGCTTTACAATCTCTCCAACAATATGAGGGATTACCTGAATAGTCTGCCCTAAATAGCCTCCGGCTCTCTCTCTTTCAATTACAGAAGAGTAAACTTGACCCGTCGTAAAGTTGCTAGATTTTAAGAAAGAACTATCTAAAAATCTTTCATAATTTCCTACATCAAGATCAGTTTCTGCCCCATCTTTTGTAACAAATACCTCACCATGCTCTAGAGGACTCATAGTTCCGGGATCAACATTAATATATGGATCTATTTTTAACATGCCCACTTCGATACCGGAGTGCTTTAAAAGTGTAGCAACGCTTGCGGCTGTAATCCCTTTTCCAAGAGAACTTAAAACCCCACCGGTAACAAAAATGTATTTAGTCATGCAAAACTCCATAAAAGATATAACCGCGATTATAGTGTAAAATCTCTTAAAATCTGTATAGGTGCAGTTTGTCGATTAAGCTGTTTATGCTCTTATAAGGCATTGTAAAGATTTATGATGCTGTTTTGTGAGGTTTTAAAAATTGAGAGGTTTAGAGAAGCTGAGCGGGGAAACCCAGCTCATAAAAAATTACAGACCTGTAACGTTTTCTGCTTGTGGACCTTTTTCGCCTTCACCAACTTCGAAAGTCACTTTTTGACCCTCTTCTAGTGAAACACGGTCGTAACCGGTGTTGTTAATTTGACGGAAATGTACGAATACATCCTTGCCACCATTTTCTTGCTCTATAAATCCATAACCTTTTTCACTGTTGAACCATTTAACTGTTCCGTTTACTAATCCTGCCATTGTGTAGCCTTTTTTGTTTTAAATACACTTCCGCAGAAGTGGTTGAAAATATAATCGTGAAATCTTCTCAAAGAGGTAACAACGCATCATCTTTCATTGGGCGAAGTATATCTCATTTTAAACACATTATCAAACAAGGCAAAGATTTAGTATATACTTCGCTAAAAAATTATGAGAGTTAAATATGGAAAATTCACTGCTTTATGTAATAGCTGCCTTGGGAATATCTATTGTAATAAATATATTTTTAAAAAAATTTGGTATTTCACAAATTATAGGTTATATTTTAACAGGTACCATAATCGTCTACGCTTTTGATTTAAGATATATGAATGATTCCCATGCTCTTGAGATGGTAGGCGAATTTGGTATAGTTTTTCTGATGTTTACCATAGGGCTTGAGATATCCTTGGCGAAGATGGGTTCTATGAAACAACAAATATTTGGCAATGGAATGATGCAGGTAGGTTTTACTGCTTTAGTTGTCTATGCCATTAGCCATTATCTCTTTGCTTTAGATGCAAAGTCTTCACTTATAATCTCTTTAGCCTTGGCTCTCTCCTCTACAGCGGTTGTACTTAGCTACTTAAAAAGTTCAAAAGAGATACACACTCCTTATGGACAAAGAGCTACCGCAATACTGATATTTCAAGATATAGCAGTCATTCCTATTTTGATTCTTATTAGTGTTTTAACAAGCAATGGCGACAAGAGCGTTATGGATATTTTGCAAGATACAATTTTTAGTGCCATAATAGTCCTTAGTCTTCTTTTTATTGTCGGAAAACGCCTGATGACTTGGCTTTTACACTTCTCTGCTTCCTCAGAAGTTGATGAGCTTTTCATGGGCTCAGTTTTGTTTATAGTCGTATCAGCTTCACTATTGGCACATTATATGGGCTTTACATACTCCTTGGGCGCTTTTGTAGCCGGTATGATAATCGCTGGGACAAAATACCATCACAAAGTAGAATCTGATATTGCGCCATTTAAAGATATTCTCTTGGGCACATTTTTTGTGGTCGTGGGTATGAAAGTGGACATACTTCTTTTTGTGCAAAATATACATTGGGTCATAGGTATATTTTTAGCCGTTTTAATTTTAAAAACAGTTATTATGTATGGCTTGCTTCGCTTCTCTTCTTCACACTCTGTCTCTATGAAAACGGCATTAGCACTTTCTCAAGTGGGAGAGTTTTCCTTTGTAATCTTTGCAGTTGCAAGCCTTGGCGGTGTTTTAGATAGTAAATTGTCGCAGTTTTTAGTAATGGTTGTTATTTTCTCTATGGTTGTAACTCCTTTTTTCATATCAAGAATTAATGAAATTGTTGAATTTTTTATAAAAGAAAAAGAAGGGGTTTCTGATATGTCAGCACTTGCTACAAGAGCAGACCATGTCATAGTCTGTGGTTACAGTGTGGTTGGAAAGTTTGTGACAAAACAGTTAGATGAGCTTGATATTTCCTATGTGGTTATTGACAACTCTCATAAACACGTAAAAGAGGCTCTTCGTGATGGTATAGAGGCTTATCTCGGGGATGCCTCAAAATTAAACATATTAAATGCTTTGCATGTGGAAAATGCGGGGGCAGTAATAGTCACCCTCGATAATATGGAGAAAAAACGCCTTATTTGTGAAGCTGTATTGCAACATTCAAAAAATGTAAACTTAGTTGTAAAAGTTATTTCCTTAGAAGAGAAAGAGAAGCTCTCAGATTTAGATATTACAGTGGTTGTTGATGGAAAACTTGAAGTGGCAAAAGTTTTGGTGCAGAGTATGCTTACTTGTCAATTAAAATACAAGTAAGACGTTTTTATTAGTTGCCTCTTGAACCCGGCTTGATAGCTTCGCTGCCGTCTTTACATAGCGGACATGCTTCTGGGTGATACATCTCAAATGTAAAATCAGCTAAAGCAAAAAATGGAATATCTTGAGGAAGTTTACAGTTAGACTTTGTGAGAACATTGCTATGCTCACGTTTACAAAATCCACGATTTGCTAAAGCAGCAACTCCAACAATTTTCCCGCCAAGACTCTCAACAACAGCCGCCGCTTCCATAGCTGAGCCGCCTGTTGTAATGATGTCTTCACACATAAGCACTTTCTCATCTTTGCTTACTTCAAAGCCACGACGAATATTCATAACACCATCAACTCTCTCAGCAAATATAAAACGAACATCAAGTGCCTGCGCAAGCGCAAAGCCGGCTATAAGACCACCGAGTGCGGGAGCACATACCGTATCTATTTCAAGTCCGCTCTCTTTAATCTGCTTAGCCAGTGCATCGGCAAGAAGCTTCGCAGTTTTTGGCTCTTCTAACACTTTTGCAGATTGCAGATAAAACCCGGAGTGATTCCCGCTGCTTAATTTAAAATGCCCCTCTAAAAGAGCATTTGCATCCATGTATATTTTTTTAACATCCATCTATTTTCCTTGGTGTTTGCACATGCCAAAGCTTGGCATGTGCAAATAAATTATACTTTTAGTATTTCTGCTTCTTTGTCTTTTAAAATTTGTTCGATGTTTGCTGAATATTTATCGGTAATTTTTTGAATTGCATCTTGAGCTGCTTTTGACTCATCTGCGGTTATCTCTTTGTCTTTTTCAAGTTTTTTGATTTTATCATTTGCATGTTTTCTGTCATTTCTGATTGATACTTTCGCATCTTCACCCATTCCTTTCATCTGCTTAGCAGACTCTTTTCTCTGCTCAACCGTCATTGCCGGAAAAAATAGTTTTATTTGTTCACCGTCATTGTTGGGAGTTGCTCCAACATTCGCTTTTGAAATAGCAGTGTCAATAGCAGCTAAAAGGTTCTTCTCCCAAGGGTTTACAACGATAGTTGTAGCATCAACTGCAATAATAGAACCTACTTGGTCAAGAGAGGTCATAGTGCCATAGTAGTCAATTTTTACATTATCTAAAACAGAAACTGTAACCTTGCCAGTTCTTAGTGTTTTAAAATCTCTTAACATATGGGTTGTGCTCGACTCCATCTTTTTTTCGCATTCGCTATATATTTCATTTAGCATGTTTTGTTTCCTTGTTTGTGAAAATAATACGCAATTGTAGCAAGAAATATATTAAAATTAAACGGGATGTTTTAAAAGAGGGTAGTTGCAATAAATGCAACTATTTTGTAGTGTTACTCTCGATTGCAGGCAGTGCCGGAGCAGCAGGTGCTGTAACATCTGTAGTTTCAATCATAGTGTCGACAACTGATTCGTTCTTTGACGAAGAGTACACATAACCCATAGTTATGGTATTTACAACAAATAAAAAACCTATAAAAAAAGTAGCTTTAGCCAAAAAGCCAGCCGGACCTTTCGCTCCAAAAACAGATTCGTTTGAACCGCTGTATGCGCCAAGACCTATGCTTGAGCTTTTTTGTAATAGTACGGCAATAACTAAGATCACAACTAAAACGATTTGAATAGTAAGTAAAAGACTAGTAGTCATTCATAAATTCCTGATATAAAATGTGGCGAATTATATCTAAAAAAACTAAGATTACAAAGATAGGGTATAATTTCACAAAAAATGGATTACTAATGAGAGATTTTAAAAATATTATTATTGTCTTAGTTGCAATTGTTTTTATTTCGCAACTATTAATGATGAAAGACGATGCAAACAAAGACTCTCCTGGTAAATTGCCTCTTATAGCACTGAGTACATTCTCTTTGTACGATATAGCAAAAAATGTCGCTCAAGATACCTTGGATGTATTTATGATTTTACCTGCGGGAGTAGATGCCCATAGTTTTGAGCCGACTCCAAAACTTATGGCAGACATCTCTAAAAGTGACTTGGTTGTATATAGTGGAGCCGGTTTAGAGCCATGGATTACAGGTTTTGATTTTAAATCTAAAGTAATTGATATGAGTAAGTATGTGAATTTAAAAGAGTTAGGCTCAGGGCATAATCACGAAGAGGAGCAGGGGGATGAAGAAGAGTCTCATCACAAAAATGCACTCGACCCTCACTATTGGCTAGATATCGACAATATGATAAAAGCAACAAATATTATTACGGCAGAGTTTATTAAAATATCTCCGCAGAATAAAGAGTTATATATTAAAAACAGTGAGAAATATATAGCAAATTTGCAGGCTCTAGAGAGTGATTACAAGAGAACATTTTCCACATGCCAAAAGAAAACAATCATTGTAAATCATAATGCCTTTTCATATATTTCACACAAATATGGCTTTAATGTAGAAGCACTCAGCGGTTTTTCTCCGGAAGCCCAGCCGAGTGCTAAGAATATGGCTAGGCTTATTGAGCATGTTAAAGAGCACAATATCTCAACTATATTTTTTGAAAGCTTTGTAAGCGACAGAGCTATTAAAAGTATTGCCCAAGAAGCAAAAGTAAGCGTAGACGTACTTCAGCCACTTGGAAATATAACTGCTGATGAGCAAAAACAGAACCTGGGTTTTGAAGCTATCATGCGAATAAATCTGGCTAAATTATCTAAGGCTCTAGAGTGCCGGTAAATTTTAGAGTTCCTATTTTTGATGTTAAGAATTTAAACTTTAGCGTAAGAGGACAGAGCATACTCTCAAACATCTCTTTAGAGATTTTCAATGGTGAGTATATTGCGATTATTGGGCCAAACGGCGGGGGAAAAACTACTCTCGCACGAATGTTGCTAGGACTAGAAAAGCCAACGAGCGGAACAGTAAGAATCTTTGGAAAAAAACTGGGTGATTTTAAATTATGGGACAAAATAGGTTTTGTACCACAAAGAGCCTCTCTAGTAGATGCAAATTTCCCGGCAACAGTTTTAGACATAGTAAACATGGGAAGAACCTCTAAAAGAGGCATCTTCTCTTCAATGAGCAAAGAAGATAAAGACGCCGTGCAAGACGCAATGATGAAAATGGATATTCTGGATTTAAAAAACAAAATGGTAGGAACTCTTTCAGGCGGTCAGAGACAAAGAGTTATGATTGCCCGTGCGCTTGCTTCTAAACCGGAAATTTTGATTTTGGATGAGCCAAATACCGGGGTAGATATGCTCTCTCAAAAAAACTTTTATACACTTTTGGCAAAACTAAACACAGATGAAAAGATAACCATACTCTTTATAACACATGACATTGGCGTTATTGCAGATGATATCGGACGACTGTTTACAATCAACCAAAAGGCTATTATTTGCAATAATCCAAAAGAAGCGCTCAGCTGTGAAGAGATGAGCCAACTCTACGGCATAGACGCACACCTTATTCACAACCATAAACATGAGCACTAAATGTTAGAAATATTTCAGTACGATTTTATGCAAAGAGCCTTTTTAGCAGGAATGATTATCGCTGTTTTAGCCTCTGTCAGCGGCACTTTTATTGTTTTGAAACGCTACTCTATGATAGGCGAGACTTTGGCGCATTCAGCCTTGGTCGGTGTTGCTGTTGGTCTTGTTGGGGGCTACAATCCTCTTTGGATGGCAGTGATTGTCGCAGTAACCTCAGCTTGGCTTATTGAATATCTGCGAAGTTCCTTTGCTTTGTATTCAGACGCGGTTTTAGCCATTTTACTCTCTGGCTCGCTTGCTGTTGCAGTGGTTATTGTTTCTCTTGGAGGCGCCTTTAACAATTCACTCTTTTCTTACCTTTTTGGTTCCATACTATCTGTGAGCAGTGAAGACGTAATTACTATCCTTATTTTTGGAACTGTAGCCTTAGCTCTTTTACTCGCTTTTTCAAAAGAGTTATATTTCATTGCCTACGATGAAGAGGTCGCCCAAACGAGCGGTATCAAAGTTAAACTATTAAACTATCTGCTTGTTACGGTTGTAGCTATAATTATTGCTTTATCTATTAGAGTTGTTGGAAGTCTTCTCATTGGGGCGTTAATGGTTATTCCTACAGTCGCAGCACTTCAATACAGAGTCGGTTTTTTACAAACTACACTTATATCTCTTTTCTTCGCACTCTTTAGTGTGGCATGTGGAATGATGCTCTCTTTTTATTTTTCTCTCCCTTCAGGTGCAACGATTGTTTTGTCTGTTTTGGTCCTTTTTATTATCTCATTGGTCAAAAATAAAGAATGAAAGTACGCTCAGAGTTTTCTAAGTACGCTATTCATTACGGTTCTCATAATGTCATACAATCGCGTGTAGCAGAGTATTTACTCCGTAAGTTATCTCTCAAGCCTAAAAATATTCTTGACCTGGGGTGCGGAAGCGGTGCTTTATGTAAAATTATCAGTTGGGAATATCAAAAATTTACAGGTATTGATTTTGCATCAGAAATGCTTGAACTGCATCCAAAATCAGATAAAGTGCATTCTGTATACGGGGACTTTAATGATAAAAAGCTTTTCAAAAAGCTCTCCACAAACAAATACGATTATATTTTTTCAGCATCGGCTCTTCAGTGGGCAGAAAATCTTGACATGGTGTTTAAGAATATAAGTCTCCTTAATGCTCCTGTAGCTTTTGCTATTTTTACAGCAAACACTTTTAAAACTCTCAATGAAACGGCATTATTAGAGCCAATGCTAAGAACTGCAGAGGATATTTATGAACTGCAAAAAAAATACTTTGACGCAGAGTTTGAAATAGTAAACTATAAACTGGAATTTGAATCAACGAGAGAGATGTTTAAGTATATTAAGCACAGCGGAGTGAGTGCTTCGAGAAAAGTATTAGATTATAAGCAGACAAAAAAGCTAATGAATGAGTATCCTCTAAAATATTTAGAGTTTGAGGTGGTTTTTATTACCTCTCGTTAAGAATCACTTCTTTTTCAAGATTGTAAAGCTCATAACGAATATGTTTGAACTTTTCACTATACTCGGCATTATGAAGTTTATAAAGCTCTTCTAAAACCCTGCTAGACTCTTGCGCGCGTTTAAAATTCGCTGTAATTATACTTTTAATGTCACTGCGGTTAAGTTCACTTTTTATAGTAGGACGAAGTACATCATTCACGCTGTCACGGCTTGTCAAAAGTTCTGTGGTCTCTTCAACGCGAGCAAGATGTCGTAATGATTTTAGCTCAGAGGAGAACTCTTTGTTGTTGTCTCGATACCGCATGATATCCTCAACAACACGAATGCCCTCTTTGAGGCGATTGATATTGGCATCAACCACCCGAAAAAGTTCGGGTGAAAGCGAGTTAGTCGTCATTTCCAAAAATTCCAAACAGGTGCAGTAAAGCAGTGAAAATATTTAGAAAGTCTAAATAAAGTGCAATAGCTCCATCGATAGGAGTCTCATAAGCACCATTCATAATATTTTGCGTATCATAAACAACTAAAACACTAAATAAAAGCACAACTACACCGGAGATTATTACACTTAGCATTGGATTGCCAAGGAACATGTTTAAAATAGAAAAACCGATGATTACAAATAGAGCAATCATTAAGGGCTTAGTGTAACTCGTAAAATCTCTTTTAGTTTTGATAGCGTAAAAACTCATTGAACCAAAAACTACTGCCGTCATAGCAAAGGCATTACCGACAATCGTTCCACCGCCGTTCATACCAAGTGTTTGTGAAAGAAGAGGTGCAAGCATCAATCCTGTCATAAATACAAATCCAAACATTACTCCAAGATTAATTCCCGGCTTATGTTTAACAAAGTGTAAGCCAACCAATAACCCGATTTCTACAATAAAGAGTGGAATGAACCAAGCTGCAATAGTCCCAGCCATTGGCACTCCAACATAAGCGCCGACAGCGCCAGCCATCATTGAAGCTGCAAAAAGTTTATAAGTCTCTTTCACAAAAGAAATTATTTGTGTGTCACTCTTTGAAGCATTCCCGTAAGCAAAAGAATCACCTCTTGCATAATCGCGATCATATAATCCCATATTTTTTCCTTTTTTACTCTGATTGTAAGAGTTATCTTTAATTTTCATTTTGAATTCTATATATAAAGAGTTAATGCATAGCAACAAACTAAAAATACCTATACTATATATAGAAAATATTTATGTCTAAGCATAGCTTCTCGATTATTTGTAACAAAAAATTTGAGATATAAGGAGAAGTGATGAAAAATAAACACTTTTATTGAAATATTTAAATTCCTTTGCAAAACTCTTGACATTGAGTATTGAATCGCCTATAATTCCCATCCACAAACAAAGACACCTTAAGTTTAGGCGTCAGAGACACTCGAAGTACGAGAGTCACTAAAGTTTGAGATCATTGAAAACTAAGCAAGTAATAGACTTAATAGCAACTATTAAGTTGGATGTTACTTAGAAATAATTAATAAACAACAACCGTCTATTCTATTTGGTCTTTAGCAATAAAGATACCCAATAGATTAGATACTATACAAAACTAGGGGAACCGATTTTATCGCAAGATAAAAAGTTTCTTTAGAAAAAAATCCATTGAAATTAAATCTCAAAGCTTAGCTTTGTAGCTTTAGTGAGAGGAATTATAAAGGGACTCGTTCCTTTATAAGGAGACTTAAATGGTAAGCAAAGCCAATGATTAATAAATCTTGGGCAAAGATTAAACAAACCAATTATGGAGAGTTTG
>MNYP01000162.1 GCA_001873135.1 Helicobacteraceae bacterium CG2_30_36_10 | reverse complement strand
CTTTTGTATTTTTTTATTTGTGAGGTCTATCTGCTTTTGCTCGCCTGCAATTTCTATTTTCAACTCGTTTTCTATGGTGTGTTTGGAGTTGATTTGCTCATGCAATATACCAAGGTTTACTTCTAAGTTTTTTGCATGAACCACAAGTTCATCGTAATTTCCACATGCCGTCTCTAAAGCAGCAATGTCAGTTTTACTTTTGGTGTATTGCTCTCTTAATAGTACGAGTTCTTTGGTAAGTCCCTCTTTTTTGAGGTGATACTCCTTGAGCTTCTCTTGGGTTTTAAGTTGCTCTTGAACGGCTATATACGCTGTTTTAAAATGAAAAAGCTCTTGAAGTTTTTCCTGTTTGTGTTGGAGTTCATGGTTCTGTGCTATAAGTTTTGTTTCGTTTATTAGCTCTGAACTTTTTGTGTTTTGTATAAGTTTAAACTCTGAGAAAAGTTTTTGTTTTTCTTCTTTTATTTTGGCAAAAACTCCGAGTTCACGTTTAAGCTTTTGTTCGTGAAGTTTAATGGTTTCGAGCTCTTTTGTTTTTAGCTCTACATCTTTAACAAAGCTATCTTTTGTAGTTTTGTTGGTTTTTATCTGCTCTTTTTTTGCTTTGGCATCTTCACCGCTTAAAAGCACTTCATCAAAGGCACTAATCTCGCGTTTTAACTCTCTGCTTTTCTCCACCAAAGAGTTCTCTATAAAGTCGATTTTTTCTAAACCTAAAAGACGGCGTATCATCTTTTTTCTCTCTTCATTTTTGAGAGTGCTGAGGCTTGCAAGCTCTTTTTGTGAAGCGAAGAGTGTGTGCATAAAAGCCTCTCTGCTCATCTTGGTAAGGCTGACTATGGCAGTGGTCACCTCTTTGGCTCCTGAAGTCGTTAACTCGCCGTTTTTGAAGAGTTTTGCATTGGCGGTTAGGCTTTTGCCTCGGAACTCTCTTTGTACTGTGTACACGATGGCCTCAAACTCAAACTCAAGCTCTACGACTACGGCATCTTTTGTGGAAGCATTTGCGTTTCGCAAGACATCTTTTGTACCTCTGTTTTTGAGTTCGCCGTAGAGTGCAAAAAGTATCGCTTCAAAAATGGTAGATTTTCCACTTCCGTTTTTACCGATAATGCCTATGAGACCCTCTCCAAATGCTATCTCGAACTCGCTGTATTTTTTAAAGTTTTCAAGTCTTATATTAGTTAGTATCATTTGATAACTCCTCATACTGCGCAAAAAGCTCTTGCACTTTGCCTTTAAGCCTCTCAAACTCTTTTTCGTTTGCATCTTCTTTTATATGTTGGAGAAAAAACTCTTCCAAAGAGAGGGCTTCTATGTCGGCTAAATTTGTTTCGTTTGAAGAGAGTTTAAACTCTCTTTTTACACTTACACTCATGGCATGTGGAAATAGTTTTTTTATCTCTATGTTCTGGATGTCGATGGATTGCAGCGGTGTTAAGTTTGTAAGTTTAACTTCGACGATGGCGTTAGTTGTGTCGCTTGCATCTATGAGTGCATTTTCGTAGTCTTCGCAGTTGAGCTCTTTTTGGACGATGGGGCGTATGCGTATCTCTTTAAACTCGATGTTTCTTGGCATGTGAAACAGAGAAGTTGTTTTTGAGTTTGTTGTATTGTCAAAATCGACTTCTATAAATCCTTTGGAGTTGCGTTTGTCATTTAGGCTTGTACGTTCTGTTGAACCGCTGTAGTAGACATTTTCATGCTTGCCGACACGACCGAAACCGTGCCAGTGCCCCAAAGCTACATACTCCATCTTTTCGAAGATGCACTCTTTGGTTGAGGGAAATACCCACTCTCCAAACTCTTGCATCAAATATGAAGCACCGACAGAGCAGTGCATCATCATAATATTTTTTTTATTCGTATCAATATTTTCTTCACAAAGTTCTATCTGTGAGAGTGCCGTTGTCTCATCATTCATATGGGGCAGGGTGTGAAAGAGTGCGTCTTCAAACTCGATTTTTTTATATTTTTGCTCATAGGAGACATAGATGTTCTCAAAGTTTTCAAATATTTTTAAAATAGGTGAACTTAGGTTTGTGCGCGGAGTAGAGTGGTTTCCGGCAATGAGGATAAAAGGAATGTTTAAAGAGTTGATGATTTTAAACTGTTCTAACGCAAAAGTGATGGCGCGGTTACTTGGACTAGAACGGTGAAATAGGTCGCCTGTGTGGATGATGTAGTCGGGTTTTATCTCTTTTATCTGCTCCACAACCTGAGAAAAAGCATCATAAAAGTCTGCCTCTCTTTGGTTTATATTCTCATCATTTAAGATGTCGAGGTCGCTGTAGCCAAGGTGAGTATCGCTGAAGTGTATTATTTTCAAAAGATTTCCTGATAGTTTTGAATATTTTATCAGAAACCATTATATTAAACAACAAAGGATAAAAATTTCTTTTTGATATAAATCAAGTCAATTTTTGAAAAGTCCGATAAAATTTTAACTTATGATTATTAAAAGGATTTATTATATGAAAATATTAATCTACATTTTAGCCCTCTCTTCACTCCTTTTTGCAAATGCCGATATGGCAGCTTGTAAAAAATGTCACCCCGTTATTTCTGCAGAGTTTGAAACTTCAATGCATAAAAATTCTTCTGTTTATGATGACAAGGTTCACAAAGCCGTATGGGATTTACATCCTGCAAAAGCTAAGGACGATTATAAATGCGCTAAGTGTCATACTCCAAATGCAAAAACTGCTGAGCAACAGCATGTAGGTATTTCATGCATTAACTGCCATACAATTATGGATGTTGAAAAACATGCACAATCCAACAAAAATATTTATTCAACAGAGGATAAAAAATTCTATTCGGCTGAAATAGGAAGAGAAAATGAAAAAGTTCATTACAAAAAAATAAGTTCTATGTTTGGTATGAGTAAAACGACAGTAGGTTCAGCATACCATGATATTGATTACACAAATGAAAAATTTTATAACGGACAGATGTGTATGGGATGTCACTCTCATAAACAAAATTCACATGAGTTCTCTGTTTGTGAAACAGATAAGGCAGGAGCTCAAAACAAAGAGTCAAACTGTATTTCTTGCCATATGCCAAAAGTTGATGGTTCGGCAACAACGGTTAGATTAAGTGCGAAGCATGCTTTTCACGGTTTTGCAGGAGCAAGAGTTAATCCTGAACTACTGAGTAAACATGTCCAACTCAGCTTGAAAAAAGAAGCTACAGGCTTTGAAGTAGTTATAAACAATAAAACACCGCATAATCTTATGACACATCCTTTGAGGGTTGTCCAGTTGAGAACTACGATCATTAGAGATGCAAAACAAATAGAGCTAAAAACACATACTTTTGTAAAAGTTATTGGTAAAGACGGAAAACCAGCTATGCCTTGGGCTGCTACAGAAGTGCTCAAAGACACTATGATTAAAGCCAATGAAAAACGAGCGATTAAGTTTGAAGAAACTCTAAAAAACGGTGATCATATAGAAGTAAAACTTGGGTTTTATGTTGTTAATCCAAAAGCTCTTAAAAAGTTAAGCTTAGACGGCAATAAAGAGTTGGAAAAATTTACAATACTAACACGTGAGTATTTTACAATAGGGCAACACTAAGTTGCTCTATTGTAACTTTTACTGTTCTTTAGCGAAAAAATTGTAATAAAAATCTTTTATAATTCTCACTTTTGTTCGGCTGATAGCTAAAGAGCCACGTTCTACCGTGCCACTTGTTACGGTAGTTCCTGCAGCTATCATAACATCATCTTCTATGGTTAAGGGTGCTACAAGTTGGCTGTCACTTCCGATAAATACATTTTTTCCTATGATGGTTTTGTACTTTTTGATGCCGTCGTAGTTGCAGGTAATAGTTCCTGCGCCGATGTTTGTTCCCTCGTTTATCTCAGCGTCGCCCAAATAGCTCAAATGTCCTGCCTTTACGCCTTTTAGGGTGCTTTTTTTGACTTCTACAAAGTTACCGATATGTGTATTTTTTAAATAGGAAGCAGGGCGAAGATGCGCCATTGGTCCGACATCTGAGTTCTTTACAACCGAGTCTTCTATGACACTTGAGGCTTTTATGTGTGAGTTGATTATCTGGCTTTTGCCGGTTATTCGGCATCCGTTTTCAACGGTGCACTCGCCCTCAAATGTAACACTCTCCTCAATAAAAATAGTTGAGGGAAGGTTCATAATAACGCCGGCATTCATCCAGTCGCTTTTGATTTTGTCTTGCATAATCTCCTCTGCATCTGAGAGGTCTTTTTTAGAGTTTACACCCTTGAACTGTTTTTCATCGACTAAAAGCGGCGCGATGTTGAGTCCGTCTGTTCTTGCCATGGCTATAATATCAGTCAGATAGTACTCTTTTTGAGCATTATTATTTTTCAATTTTGGAATATATTTTTCTATTATTTTTTTTGAAAAAGCGTAGATTCCGGCATTTACGGTTGTTACTATTAGCTCATTATGGCTTGCATCTTTTTGTTCGACTATACGTTCCACATGCCCGTTTTTTATAATAACACGACCGTAACCGTCTGGGTTTTGCAAATCAAAGATTGACATTATTACGTCTTCATCAGTATTTAAAAAACCTTGCAGGGCACTTGAAGTTATAAGAGGCATGTCGCCGTTTAAAATCAAGACTTTTTCATTTTTTGGTGCTACATTTTTCATAGCTCCGCCGGTTCCCGGGAAGTTCTCTGCATCTTGGACTACAAAATGAATATCATCAAAATAGAGACTCATCTGCTCTATAACAGCCTCTTTTT
>MNYP01000001.1 GCA_001873135.1 Helicobacteraceae bacterium CG2_30_36_10 | reverse complement strand
TATATCACCATTTATTTTTTTAACATAATCTCTTATCTGCTCTCTATTTAAAGACTTACTGTCGATATGTTGAATAGCTTTAAGTTGCTTATGCAAAGGTAAACCAGCAAGTACATACAATAAGGTTGCACCAAGATTTAAAGACTTTATTTTTATATAATTTATAAGCTCTGCATCAAGAGATGATATTTTTATAAATTGAGATATTATACTTTTACTTTTTCCAAGCTTTTCAACAAGGTCAATCTGCTTTAGCCCAGAATCTACTAAGTTTTTAATTGCAAAAGCTTCTTCAAGTGCCGTCAGATCCTCTCTTTGTATATTTTCTACAAGTGAATTAATTCTAAGTTCTTCGTTGCTCATATTGACAATGATAGCATTTATTATCTCTTCATCAAGAAGCTTTGTTGCTTCAACTCGTCTATGTCCTGCGACGATGTGAAATTTATTAGGATTATTATCAATAGGACTGATAATAATAGGCTGCAACAAGCCATTTTGCGAAATAGATTCAGCTAAACCTTTAATCAAATCTTTATCTATTGATTGACGAGGCTGATAAGGATTTTCGCAAAGAGCAGTTAGTTTAACAGTTACTAATTTGGCGATTTTTTCATCTTGAAAAGCCAAACCAATGGCCTCATCAGAATTCACTATTCTATTTCCTATTGTTTTTTTGTCTTTGATTTTATCTTTAAAACTTGCCATTAGTTACTCAACTTTTCTTTTATTCTATCTTTTTTAATTTCCATATCCATTAGCAAGGCAATATTAAAATAAGAAATAGCAGCATCACCTCTTGGGTCTACAATGGTAATTAATTCACCAGTTGCCTGTGTTTCAGGAATTTTAGTTGTCTTTGGAATAATATCATCAATAAAAAGGGTTATATTTCTTTCATCAGAAAAATTTTGAAGCTCGTTGACAAAGTGACGAGAAATATTTGTATTCATTTCAGCCTTACTAATAACAATTCCTAAAATTTTCATCTGTCTAGGACGCGCCAAAACAGAATTTTGAGATTTTACAGAGTTAATCAGATTTACAGTTTGTTCTACTCCTAGAAGGCTAAAAGCCTCAGCAAGTGTAACGATAGCAACATAGTCAGAAGCAGTTAAAGCAGAAACAACTGAAAAACCTAATGTAGGCGGGGTGTCCAGTATAATATAATCATATTCACTAGAAATTTCATTCAATAATTCTTTTAAAATTACTTCCTTGAAAGAAGAAGATTCAAGATCAGGCATGATAGAGTTTAAAGACAAATCACACGGAATACAATCAAAGCCAAATTTGGAAGCTTGTATTACCTCTTTAATTCTTTTAATGCCTACTTCACCACCTTCCTTGCGCTCAAGGAGTAAATTTTTTATAGTTTTAGGGTAGGGCAGAGTAATCCCATCTTTGTCTAAAAAAGGTTCTAGCACAGACTGAGTAGAGTTTCCCTGTGGGTCTAAATCGACAAGTAAAACTTTGTTGCCAAAACTTTGAAGAAGAGATGCGATGGTGTAAGCAGTTGTCGTTTTACTACATCCACCCTTATGATTAACAAATGATAATATTTTTGCTTTCTTTTTCAAAGAATCAAGAGTTATTTTATGCTCTTGTGTGAATTTATAATAATTTAGACCTGTTTCAGTTGAAATAAATGCTCTTCCAGCCTGCAATATTGGCAATTCGTTACTACTAACTTTTTTTCTAACCGTTGCTTGTGTTAAATCTAGCTCTTGAGCAATTTCTTTAACATTCATAATTTTCATATTTAGCACCTTGTGAGTTCTGATGAGTGCAACAATGTACACTTAATAATTTGTATTGTATCTTAATAGATGACTAATAGCAAAATATATACCAGTTTGTTGCATTAAGTACAACTCATTAGAAAAAAATGAGTTTAAGTTATGATTATTAGCATTCAATTATTAAAATTTAGTAATAAATTACTAGAATTAAAATAATAAATTATGTACATATAATGCTATTAAATGACTACCCCCTAAACATAAATAAATCAATCACCATGCTTAGCGAAATTATTATGAGAAAATTTTAGCCAATCGCAAACAGCCTTATATAAGCGCCTTAGTGCAAATAAATTTAAGTTATAATTCAAAAAAATAAAGGAAAAACACATGAACAAGCAAGAATTTGTAGAATTAGTACAATCTGTAGGAAACTACACCACAAAAACACAAGCGGATAAAGCTATTAAATCGGTTACAGAGGCTATAACTAATGCTCTAGCCACAAAAGAGAGTGTAGCCCTGATGGGATTTGGTACATTTACAGCAGTTGACGTGCCAGAAAAAAGCGGTACTGTTCCAGGTACTGATAAAACTTACACTAAAGCAGCGCATACAGCTCCAAAGTTCAAAGCAGGGCAAACCCTTAAAGATTCTGTCGCAAAAGCTTCTATATAGCTTTAAATGGTGCAGAGTAGGGTGAGAATAGTTTCATCCTAGCTCTGCATACAACTCTTCTTTAAAAATGATTTGTTTTTGTAAAAATTAAATGACTACCTTTATTTAAAAATAGATACACTTCTATACAAATGATTCATTATTCTTATCCTCTTTATAGACCACCAGCAGAAGCAGACAATATCATCATACAAGCGACCTATGGGTGCAGCTATAATAACTGTAGCTTTTGTTCCATGTATAAGGATAAAAAGTATCAAGTAAGAGATATAAATGATATTTTTAAAGAGATAGATATTTTAGCTTCACATTATCCAAATGCAAATAAAGTATTTTTAGCTGATGGAGATGTTCTTGGTCTTAATGCAGAGTATTTGATACAGCTGCTTAAATATCTCAAACAAGCATTTATAAAACTCACAAGAGTCTCCACATACGCATCTGCTCAAAACATTCTCAGTAAAACACAAGAAGAGTTAGAACTGCTCTATAAAAACAATCTCACACTTATTTATTTTGGAATAGAGAGCGGTAATGATGTAATACTTAAAAAAATCACAAAAGGAGTTACTTCAAACCAGATAATAGATGCACTTAACAAAGCATCTTTAAGTGGTATGAAAATATCAGCCACAGTTATTTTGGGAATAGGGGGCGTGCAATATTCTAATGAGCATACAAGAGATACCGCAAAAGTAATTAACGCTACAACAATAAACTATCTGTCAACACTTCAATTAGTAATAGAGCAGGGTGCAAAGGAGAATTTCTATAAATATTTTACAGATTTTACACCTCTTAGGGGTAGTCATTTAATAGCAGAACAAAAAAACTTTATAGAGCTTCTTAACCCAATAAATAAAATAATATTCAGATCAAACCATGTTTCTAATGCTCTACATCTCTCAGGTGTAATTCCAAAAGATAAGGGCATGTTGCTTCGTGAAATTGAGTTAGCTTTAGATAGGGGAGAATTAGAATATGAGTGAGGTGTGTCTGTGAAATGGCATTTTGCATAAAATTATTAAGTGCTATTTTTAGTTTGATATCTGTATCACCTTAGCATAAAACTGATTCATTTATATTCTTGGTATTTTAAAGATGTGCTCTATAAGAAAATGCATCTTTGTTTGTAATAACAAATAATTTCTCTACGCCGATGAAGTCTTTTAATCCACATTTAATAGATACTAGTTTGATGTTGAAACATGCTATAATCAAAAAAATGGGGAGCATATCTGATGAGTAAAATGTTGATAATCTTTTTTTTAATTATTAGTATAAATGTATCTGCGGATTTAGTGTCAGATGGCTTAGCTGCCCATTACGAAGGCAATTATGCCAAGGCTCACATGCTATATGCAGAGGCATGCCAACAGGGTAACACAAAAGGTTGCCTGTCTTTGGGTTCTTTGTATGCTTTAGGACATGGCGTTAAAATAAATATCGAAATAGCGAAAAAGTTTTTTAAAAAAGCTTGTGATGGCGGAAATGAAAGAGGCTGTGTTAATTTTGATGCCATGAATTTAAAGCCAAAGGCTAAATAATGAAAAAAGCTTTTACAATGTTGGAATTAGTATTTGTCATTGTCGTTGTAGGCATATTGGCTGCTATAATTATTCCAAATACAAGAACAAATCCTGTACGAGAAGGAGCTGTTGCCCTTTTGTCACACATTAGATATGCACAACATTTAGCAATGGTAGATGATAAATTTGACGCAGCAAATCCTTTATGGTTTAGAGATAGATGGCAAATACGTTTTAGTGGTTCTTCTTACTCTATTCAAAGTGGCAATACCTTCGCAGTGGATCCTCAAAACCGAGCAGCTAATTTAGAAAACATAGATTTAGCTGAACAATACTCAAGCAGTGTAACATTTGGTGGGGCTTGTGCTACTGATGAAATAATTAGTTTTGATCATTTAGGCAGACCAATACTCGGAGAATCAAATACTACAGCAGAGGCTTATGTCTCTGGTCAACTTATGACAACAGATTGTAATATTACCCTTAGTGATGGCTCTCAAAATGCCGTTATACAAATTCGTCCAGAAACAGGCTATATGAGTATTCTTCCTTAAATAACAGCGCTCTTTAGCTTGCATACAGGCATAATTTTCATCTAATACAGATGGGTCATATATCATCAAAAAAACTTGGCTAAATGTTCTCAAAATAATATAATTGACAGTTATGTTTGCATTCTTTTAGAAAATCACTCCCTAATAGTTTAGCAATCTACTATAATCCCCAATAATTCCATACCAAATTAGACAACAAGCCAACTTGCTCTATAATTAGGTACTTTAAAGCGAAAAAGTCACACCTAAAATTTTCACCTATCGGGTGTAACTTTTTCTAACTTGGAATTGAATTATGCCTCAAACAATATTAAACTTCAATATCGAAACAACAAACGAGAAATTAACACCTAGAACAGGTGTAGCTATATTTGGAGAGTAT
>MNYP01000071.1:31369-37526 GCA_001873135.1 Helicobacteraceae bacterium CG2_30_36_10 | reverse complement strand
CTTGGGAAATGAGAGCAAAATCATGCGCTTCTTGAACTGAGTTTGAAGCAAGCATTGCATAACCCGTTTGGCGAACCGCCATAACATCACTGTGGTCTCCAAAAATAGAGAGGGCTTGGGCTGCAAGTGAACGCGCAGCAACATGCAAAACCGTAGGAGTAAGTTCCCCGGCAATCTTATACATATTTGGAATCATAAGTAAAAGACCCTGTGAAGAGGTAAAAGTTGTAGTTAAAGCTCCAGTTTGCAAGGCACCGTGAACAGCCCCAACTGCGCCACCTTCACTCTGCATAGTCATAATCTCCGGCAAAAAACCAAAGATATTTTTTTGACCCTTGTTTGAATAAACATCACTAAGCTCCGCCATCGGTGAAGACGGGGTAATAGGATAGATGGCAATGACTTCGTTTATTTTATGAGCAACTCGTGCAACGGCCTCGTTACCGTCTATTGTGAGTGTTGACTTTTTCATAGAACCTCTTCAAAATTGATTGTATGAGATATTATAGCACTAATAAAAATCGTTTAGGTTACATTTAATGAATAAAATTCAATTGATTTAAATTAATCCTAGTAATGCAACAAGCAGGACGGGAGGTGTAATAACTAGACCCACTTTCATGTACTCACTCCATGTTATTTTCACACCTTTTTTTGCTAAAACATGTAGCCAAAGAAGGGTGGCGAGAGAGCCTATCGGTGTCATTTTAGGTCCAAGGTTTGCACCTAGAATATTTGCATACACCAGCGCCTCATTTCCAACATAACCGACCTGATCTATGGCTATATCCATAATCATAATTGTTGGCATATTGTTCATAACCGAACTGATTATAGCCGATAAAAATCCGGTTCCAATAATCGCTATAGTATTGCCTTGTGTAGTTAGCTGAATAATCCAAGAAGCTATGACATCGGTAAGACCTGCATTTTTAAGCCCATAAACAACAACATAAAGTCCAATACTAAACCATACTATCTGCCAAGGTGCGGCTTTTATGGTCATGATGGGTTTTACTGCTTTGTAATGGTTTGCTATAGCTAAAAAGACCAAAGCACCGCCTAGAGCAAAGACAGATACCGGCATGTGGAAATAGTCACCGATAAAATAACCTACCATTAAAAGAGCCAAAAAAATCCATGAAAATTTGAACATAGTTTGGTTTTTTATAACCGAAGCAGCCTCCGGGAGTTGTGATACATCAATACTAAAGGGAATGTCTTTACGAAAATAAACCCAGAGTACGGCAATAGAAGCAAATATAGCTAATAAGTTCGGCAGAAACATATTTTTAGCATACTCAACAAAACCAATGTCAAAGTAGCCCACAGTCACGATGTTTGTAAGGTTTGAGATAACAAGAGGGTTTGAAGCACTGTCGCCTATAAAACCGCCCGCCATTAAAAAAGCAAAAATCGCTAAAGGTTTCATCTTCAAATACTTCATTTTCGCAAGTAAAATAGGCGTCAAAATTAGTGCCGCCCCGTCGTTTGCAAAAAATGCGGCAACCAGAGCACCTAAAAGCAAGATATAGACAAACATTAGATGTCCGTTGCCACGACTGAGTTTGGCCATTTTTATGGCTGCCCACTCAAAAAAACCTATCTCATCAAGCACCATCGATAAAAGAATAATCCCTATAAAAGAGAGCGTAGCATCCCAAACAATACTTGTCACAGTCACAACATCGCCAAAACTGACAACCCCCAAAACAAGTGCCACAATCGCCCCAACAACTGCAGAAGTACCGATTTGCAAGCCCTTGGGCTGCCATATAATAAATACAAGAGTAATTAAAAAAACACTAAATGCTAATATCATCTTTTTACCTTTTAAATTGAATAACGAAACTATAACTAAATAATATCTATAAATCAATATATCTTGATATATAAACTTTATTTTGCTACAATGTCGCATATGGAGTTTGTTATGGAAGTGTTTTTAAAGAGTGTTTCAGCCTTAAATGATGAGACGAGGATATTGGTGTTGCGTTTTTTGGATGAAAACGTAGAGGTGTGTGTTTGTGACCTGCAACTCTCTCTAGGTATGATTCAGTCACGTCTTTCGCGTCATTTGAAGATTTTAAAAGATGCAGGGTTTTTGCGAGTCCAACGTAAGGGCACGTGGGCGTATTATTCGATTCGCTCGCCGCTTGACCGTTTTCGCAGTGAAGCGCTTGAAGAGATAAAATATCTGCCTATAGAAATCCCGCCTTTAAAAAGATTATCACAAAACGGAGAATGTAAATTATGAGTGAAAAAAAACAGGTATTGATTTTATGTACGGGAAACAGTTGCCGTTCTATTATGGCGGAGGCTTTGATAAACGCTAAACTGGGGGATTGTATGCAAGCACGGAGTTCAGGTGTGAAAGCCAGCGGAGCGGTAAATCCACATGCCAAAGCTCTTTTAGAACAAAAAGGGTATTGGAGAGAATCGTACCATTCTAAGGTGATCGAGAGTGTTTTAGATACGGCTTTTGATTTGGTTGTAACAGTTTGCGACCACGCCAAAGAGACTTGTCCAATGTTTCCACATGCAGTAAAAACTCTGCATATTGCATTTGAAGACCCAAGTGGCAAAGATGTTTTGGAGTATGAAAAAACTCTTGAACTTATAGAGAAAGAGTTGTTACCAAAAGTGAAAGAGGAACTTTGTCAATAGACTTAGAAATATTTACTATATAAAAAGGAAAAAAATGTTTAAAATGAATAATACAGATACCGGCGTAAAAGCCTTTATAACAGGCTTTAAAACACAAGAACTTTCGGCAAAGATTCAAGAGTGTAAAGATGGCGAGTGCTCTTGCAACTGCGACCCTCAGATTATGCAAAAGATTACAAATATAGAAGTGACAAGCGAAAATGAGGGTACAAACATTGTTATTACGGGTGATGTTGACAGCAAAGAGTTAGAGCCTCTTATGAGGGGATGTTTATTATGAAAATAGAAGTCTTAGGAACAGGCTGTGCAAAATGTAAAAGCTTAGAAGCAGTCGTTAAAGAAGCCATCGCTAAGAGCGGAATATTTGTTCAGCTTGAAAAAGTAGAAGATATTATGAAAATAATGGAGTATCAAGTTGTGAGCACTCCCGCACTTGTAATCGACGGTAAAGTCGTCAGCTCTGGCAAAGTGCTCAGTGTGGACGAAGTTTTAGCTTTGATGAAAAAGTAGTTCGGCATGTGGAAACAAAGCGTTGATTATCTTATTTATGACCTGCTAAAACTTGAGGGTCATTTAGGCGAAGCGATCAACTTCTTTATTTACGATACCTTTAAAATATGGTTTTTGCTTATTACGATTATTTTCGCAGTTTCCTACCTTAGAACCCATTTCAACACCGAATATGTCCGTGCTCATTTGCAGGGCAAATCCCAACTTTACGGCAATGTTTTAGCTGCACTTTTTGGCATCATTACCCCTTTTTGCAGTTGTAGTGCTATTCCTCTTTTTTTAGGGTTTATTCAAGCTAGAATCCCTATCGGGGTGACTTTTTCATTTTTAATAAGCTCACCTATGAACAACGAAATCGCTATAGCACTTTTGTTTGGTCTGTTTGGTTGGAAAGTGACCGCTATTTATATCGGTTTTGGGCTTCTTGTTGCCATAGTCGGCGGTTTTGTTATAGGTCGCTTACACATGGAAAAATACGTTTTGATGGATGTAAAACCGATTGAGGGCGAACTTGAAGCGGTAAAAATAAAGCTCACTATGCAAGAGAGAGCAACCGAGGCGTACAACTATACGAGAGATATTTTTAAAGAAATTTATCTCTATGTCTTAGTGGGAGTTGGAATAGGTGCGCTTATTCACGGCTACATTCCGGCTGATTTTATAGCTGAGTATGCAGGAGCCGAGAATTCGTTTGCGGTTCTAATCGCAGTTCTCATGGGTATTCCCATGTACTCAAACGCTGCAGGCGTTATGCCTTTGGTTGAGGTTTTGACAGCAAAAGGAATGCTGCTTGGAACTGCTCTTAGTTTTATGATGGCGGTAACGGCTCTGAGCTTGCCCGAAGCTTTGATTTTAAAAAAGATACTTCATATCAAGCTTATAGCAACTTTTTTCGGTATAGTTGGTTTAGGCATTATCACGATAGGGTATCTGTTTAATTTTATACTATAAGGAAAAAACATATGAAAGAAAAAATAAAAGAATTTTTTACATACGGAGAAAAAGTTGAGGGCTTCGATGTCCGAGTTGTCAATGAAAGAGAAGCGAGAGCCGGAGCAGGGTTGCTGTTTGCCTTTGGAATAATTGCTCTGTTTAACAGCGTAACCTTAGGACATGTTATATTTACAAAGTATTTCATCACTTTTTTTACATTTGATTTTTTGCTCAGAGTCATAAATCCAAGTTATGCCCCGAGTCTGTTGATTGGGCGATTTTTTGTACGAAACCAGACACCGGAGTATGTGGGCGCAACTCAAAAACGATTTGCTTGGGGACTGGGTTTGTTGTTGGCAATTCCGATGTTTTACACACTTGTCATCCATTTTCAACCAACGCCTATTAAGGTTTTTATATGTGTATTGTGTTTATTACTACTTATAAGTGAATCTGCTTTTTCAATCTGTGTTGGATGCAAAATATATAACCTTGTTTATAAAGAGAAGGCAACAAACTGTCCCGGTGGAGCGTGTGAGATTAGACGAAAAGATAAAATTCAAACATTTAATACAGCACAAAAAATTATTACTATTGCCTTTTCTATTTTAATTACGTATGGCATTTACTCTTTTTTAACAAAGGTAGAGAGTAAAACATTTTTTGCGAAAAAAATTTCAGAGATGATGATGTCCGAAGCTGAGCTAGAAGCACTTAAAGAGAGGAAATATCAAAAAGAGCTAGAAGCATTTGAAAATGAAGAGTTTTAGTTATGTAATGCTTGGAGCGTAAGAGGTATGGGCAGGCTTGAAGAGATTATGGAAGTGTTTGGACAAAATGTTGTTATTATCTGATAATTTCGTCTTATAAAAAGACGAAACAAGCCTCTTCTTTTACTTGAATGTCATAAGTGCATAACCATCATTCTGATATCTAATTGTATCTATAAAACTATTGGGCGAAATTTTTATAAAGGGAAGTACTTCACTTTTTTCAATAGAATTTGTGGCTAAAGACATTGCACAAGCAATGATGGTTACATTTTTTCTTTTCGAAAGCTTTACAAGATATTCTTGCGCTTTTTTGATATTTTCTATATCTTCATCTGGAACAATCATAGTATAGTCTTCAGAGACCATTGCTACGCAAGAACCATGTAATGTTAGAGCTACATCAGCACTGTCACCTTGGTTTTCAATCATATCGATACTCTTGCCAACCAACCACATACGGCTCTTAACATAGTGTGCATCAGACGAACTGCAATCAAAGACAACCTTATACTCTTTGGCCTGCAACACTACACAAAAGAAAATAAAAAAGAAAATAACAATCTTTTTCATAAGAGTTTACTCACCAAGACCAAATACATTTGAAAGCGTATTGATATAGTTAAAATAGCCGGTTATTGCAACCGCTTCAATGATTTGAACATCACTCCACCCCATCTCTCTTATGCGGTCTATATCCTCTTTAAGAACTTTGTAATTATCTTTTTTAGAAGCTCTTATAGAGAAGTTCAGAAGTGCCTTTTCAGCATCACTTGAGTTCATATTCTCTACGCCATGAAGAATTTCTTCAATTCTTTCATCACTAAGACCTAACATCTTGGCTATACTTTTATGAACTTCAACACACATTTTACAGCCATTTTCTACTGAAATAAGAAGGGCAATAGACTCTTTCATATCATAAGAGAGCGTTGTCTCATCGAGCAGATACTTTTGTATCATACCGTCCGTTGCAAAGTAAACTTTTTCATCAATTGCTAAGAGTTTAAATATCTCACCAAGCTTTCCGGTCTTTTCTAAAATAGGTCTCGCTTTTTCTTGAATCGCAGGAGTCATATCCTCAAATTCCGGTAATTTAATATGTGCCATTTTTCTTCCTTTTTTATTTTTCTTTAAAGTCTGTCGGGTCTTATACTCTAAGGTTGGTAAAAAGTATGCAGTCGCCAAGAGAATAATACTGAAAATAAGTACCACAAGTAAAGAGTAATCAGTAAAAAAATCCGTTACTTGCAGGTTTCCTAAGTTAGGACCCATAA
>MNYP01000071.1:26142-31348 GCA_001873135.1 Helicobacteraceae bacterium CG2_30_36_10 | reverse complement strand
CAACCATTCCGCCTAAAACACCGACAAAGGCATCTATTCGTCCTTCTGAAACAGATACAAAAAATGCAGAGGGACACTTACCTAAAATTACTAACTCAACTTTCGCACCTAAATCCAAGCAATTCTTGAGTTGTGCTTCGTAGAGAGCAAATATTAAAAAGAGGTAGAAGTGTTTGAAAAAGAAATGCTCAATGCAAAATAAACTTTGGCATGTGGAATTTTTTTGGCATGTGGAAACTTTGGCATGTGCAAATAGTTATAAACAATCAAATTCTTTGTAATCTTAGCGTAGCCTTATTTCTTTATGCTTGCGAATCTTCATTCACTATAATGCACCCAAAAATCAAGACCACTAAATCAATTTTTCTAATTTATGTACGGACAACTTTTCTATTTTGTTTTCTATACTTGCGGCAAAAGTTAGAAAATGTTCTTTTTGTTCACTGGAAGGCAAAAAGTTGTTATTTTCCCATGTTTCTATAAAAGTAAAACAATTTTTATCAGTTAAGTCTTTATACAGTTCATATTGAATGCAAGCTTTATCATTTATATTTGTATCATCGTGAAGTTTTATAAGTTGGCTATATACTTCATCTATAAACTTTTCTTTTACTTTAATCGTTGCCCTGACTACTACTCTGCTCATGCTTAATTCCTGGTATTTAATTTTTAATTCTTATGCTTTTTCTAATATTTCAATAATTGATTTAGTTGGATAAATTTCACCAATTCCCCAAATATTCGCTGTTTCATTAGCATTTATTGCTATGGCTTCTATGGATTCTCTTGGAATGTTTATCTCTTTGAATGTTACAGGTGCGCCTATTTTGCAAAACCATTTTTCTAATTTGTCTATACCTTCATTTTCATCTTCACTATAAAAAATCTCTTTTGAGAATCTTTTAAATTGAGGTATATTTTGTGCTTTATACCATTTCATCCATGCAGGTATTACAACAGCCAGTCCTGCTCCATGAGGCACATTAAAGAGTGCAGATAAAGAGTGCTCTATCATATGATTTGGAAAAATTCCACCCTCTGTTCCTGCCGTAGTTAAGCCATTGAGTCCTTGAATAGCTGCCCATGCAAACTCCGCGCGTGCATCATAATCATTTGGATTTTCTAATAAAGTCTCAGTCGTTTGCATAACTGTTTTAATAATAGATTCAACAATTCTAGAATTAAACTTAGGATGTACACTTGCAGTAAAATATGCTTCGATACAGTGAGAAATAACATCAACAGCAGAATATGCTAAATATTCAGGACTTACTGTTTTCATTAGCTCAGGATTAATTACAGAAATCACAGGGTTTACTAAAACAGAACCAATGGAGTATTTTTGTTTTGTATCAGAGTTTATAATAACAGAATTTCCATTCATTTCACTTGCCGTTGCTGAGAGTGTCATAACTGTAAATACCGGCAGTGCTTGTGTTATTATGGCTTTGTTTATAAAGAAATCCCAAACATCTCCATCATATTTAGCTCCAGCAGCTATTGCTTTAGCACTGTCTGCAACAGAACCGCCACCAACACCTAAAATAGCTTCGACATTACTCTTTTTGGCGATTTTTATACCTTCATTTACTTTACTTAAAAGAGGGTTACTTACAACTCCTGAGAGTTCTTCAAATTTTATATTGTTTTTATTAAGTGAAGTTATAATTTTTTCATAAAGACCGTTTTGTTTAATACTGCCGCCACCATATACCAATAATACTTTTTTAATTCCAGATTGCTCCAAGTATTGGCCGATGTTGTTTTCTTTTTCTTTTCCAAATTCTATTTTCGTTGGATTGTAATATGTGAAGTTGTTCATAAAATATTCCTTATATTTGTATTGCAGAGGATTGTATCCCTATCCGACTTAAATATCGATTACTTTACTTTAGGTAAGTAACAATAGTTTAAAGTTTCTTTTAATTACAATAGGTATTGTTATAGGATGGCTTTTGCATTCTTACTTTAAAAATAATGGCTAAATAGGAGTTTTAGAGAGGATGTTCGATTGTGTTATTGGTGGAGACGTCCGGAATCGAACCGGAGTCCAAAACCAAGCTACTCCCAACGTCTACATGCTTAGAAAAGTCGTTAAAGTTTAATCTTGCTTCACACAACTTGCAAAGCCACACAAGACGAGCCTCTGGGTTCATTCTACGCACGAGACGAGACGTAAAATATATCTACATTAGGGTTATACTTCGAGTCCTAACTATCTAGAGTCATTAGGTGAAGCAGCCCGTCTCCTTGCGGAGGGGTAAAACTTATGCTACTGCGTAAGCTGGGCGGTAATTTGTATTGTTTGCGTTTAAGCAAGTTTGAGCCGCGTAACGGAAGTGCTCAGTCCGGCATGCAATCGAAAGCCACTTAGTCCTGTCGAAGCCAAGTCGTCCCCATAAGCGAAATTATATCAAGTTTTTAAATAATAAAATGTAAATGATGATTTGATATAAAGGTGGTGGCCAATCTCGGAATCGAACCAAGGACACAGTGATTTTCAGTCACTTGCTCTACCGACTGAGCTAATTGGCCATTATAAAAAGTAGTTTTTCTTAAAAAAGGTGGTGGCCAATCTCGGAATCGAACCAAGGACACAATGATTTTCAGTCATTTGCTCTACCGACTGAGCTAATTGGCCATCTTTTAAGAGCGCAATTATAGCTCTCAAGTACTGAAAGTTAGCTTATGAGAGATACTGCTTCTTTAAATTCATTGCCTCTTTGTGCGTAAGAGCTAAATTCGTCTAAACTAGCCGCGGCCGGTGAGAGCAGGGCCACGTCGTCTGTTGTTAAATTTTTGTCGATTTTATGGATGGCATCTTTGAGATTAAGGCATTTTTCAAAAGGTATTTTATATGCAACTGCCAAGTCGGAAAGTTTATCTTTATTTGAGCCGATATTATAGATTGTAACGTCTATGTTTTGCAGATATATAAAGAGTTCATTCAGATCAACACCCTTGTCGTCGCCGCCTAAAATCAGGTGAATATGCGACTCTTTGTATCTTTTGAGTGCGGCTAGGGCTGCATCAATATTGGTCGCTTTGGTATCATTTACCCAGAGTCTGCCTTTGGCGTCTTTGAGTTCTTCTTGTCTATGCGGGTCAAGAACAAAAGAGTTTATACGTTCATAGTTGACTCTGTCAAACAAAATCTTATCGACAGCCATCGCTAAAAGAGCATCGGCTAAAAAAGCTCCTTTGAAATTCACTCTGTTTATATCAATGTCAAAATAGTCTGCTATCTCTTTTTCGTTTTTATAGGTGATGATTTTTGCGCTAGTGATTAGATCTTTATAGGCATGTGGAATGATGGCGATTTCACCCTCTTTCATCATGCTTATCGGCTTTAATTTTGAGCGAATATATTCATCCATATTTCCATGCCAGCTTAAATGGTCGGGGCTTAGGGGAAGCAAAACGTATATATTAGGCTTAGCTTTGTTTGTATAGTGCATAGTAAAAGAGCTGGTTTCAAGAATCCACATGCCGGCATGTGGATTTAATTCTGCTAGAGGGGTTCCTATATTTCCACCTGCCTCAGAGCCTTTGTCTTTGAGGAGGTGTTGCATCATTTGCGTGGTGGTTGTTTTGCCATTTGTTCCGCTTATCCATATTTTCAGCGGCGCGGAGTCTGAGAAATAGTCATATTCACTTAGAAGATTTTTTGCTTGAGAAATGAGTTTGTTTGACGGCGGAATCCCGGGAGAGGCTATCTCTAAGTCTGAAGAGTCAGGGTCAAAGTCGCTTGAAGGTTTAACGCTAAAACCATCTTCATCTTTAAAGGCTTGATTCACTTTGTCGTCATAAAAGACGGCATGTGGAATCTGTTTGGCAATTGCTTTTGTTGTCTTGGCATAACCAAAAAGGGAAACTCTTTGCATTAGCGAATCTTTAGACTTATAAGTGCGACTAGGTTGGAGAGGATAGCAACTATCCAAAATCTTACGATGATTTTATTTTCTGTCCAGTTTTTCATCTCAAAATGGTGATGAATTGGAGCCATTAAAAAAACTCTCTTTTTGCGAAGTTTATAACTTCCGACTTGCAGTATGACGGAGATAGTCTCTATAACAAATACCGAACCGATAAGCAGTAATAAGATTTCACTTTTACTGATAATAGCAAGGTAGCCAAGAAAAGCACCGATAGCAAGAGAACCACTGTCTCCCATGAAAATTTCAGCAGGGTGACAATTGTACCAAAGAAAACCAGTGAGAGCTCCCATAAGTGCACTTGCAACTATGGCAACTTCGCCTACTTGAAAGTTAGGCATTAAAAGGTAAGAGCTAATAGCAGCGTTGCCTGTGATGTAGATGATAATACTAAAAGAAGTTAGAGCAGCTAAAGAGGGAACCGTTGCCAAACCATCAAGTCCGTCGGTCAGGTTTACTGCGTTAGAAGCAGAGATGATTACTAAAGACCAAAAAAGAATTGCAAATATGCCCATGTTTATAACCGGAGATTTGAAAAAGGGAACATATAAATCAGTGTTAAAATCAGCAGATATACATAAAAAAGAGGTGATTATAAGGGCTGAAATAATCTGAAATATTAACTTTGTTTTTGCTTTCAAACCTGCAAGATTCGCATTTTTTTTGATTTTTGCAATATCATCTTGAAACCCGATTAAAGAGAAAAGGACAAGTGTCAGTATTGAACCTATCGCGTACATGTTTGTTAGTTTAATAGTTAAAAGTGAAGCTAATATAGTTGAACCAATAAATACAATTCCACCCATTGTCGGGGTTGAAGCTTTTGCTTTATGTCTATCTGGAGCCCAGCCGTTTATAGGCTGAACACTCGAAGTTCTAGTTGCCCACCTAATAAAGCGGGGCATAAAAAAGAGTGTGAAAAACAGAGCTAAAAAGAATGATACTCCGGCACGAATAGTAATATAGCCTAGAATGTTGATGTTTAAAATTTCATATAACCAATAAAGCAATATTTGTCCTGTATAAATAGATAGTCTTAATTTAGAAGCGACATTATAGTATAATCACATAAATTTTTTATTTATAAAGGATACCTTTTGACGAAGAAAGTAATTTTAGTTATCACAGATGGAATTGGTTTTAGTACTAAGACCGAATATAATGCTTTCTATAATGCAGAGAAACCGACTTATGATAAACTTTTTAAAGAGACTCCTCACTCTTTGGTAGATACTTCTGGACTGAGTGTCGGACTCCCTGAGGGTCAAATG
>MNYP01000071.1:21303-26124 GCA_001873135.1 Helicobacteraceae bacterium CG2_30_36_10 | reverse complement strand
CATATGAGTATAGGAAGCGGAAGAGTTTTGTATCAGGATTTGGTAAAAATATCTCTGGCACTCTCGGAGAATACTTTAGAAGACAACCCTGAACTGCAAAAACTTTTTAAGCTTTCAAATAGACTCCATTTAATCGGCTTGCTCAGCGATGGCGGGGTTCACTCTCATATAGAGCATTTTATCGCCATTGCTGAAATTGCAGCAAAAAACTCCAAAGAAGTTTTTCTGCATCTTATAACCGACGGCAGAGATGTCTCCCCAACTTCAGCAGGAAAATATGTAGAGCAGCTTTCGCATCATTTAACTCAAAATATCAAAATAGCAACGATGTCGGGTCGTTTTTATGCAATGGACAGAGACAACCGTTGGGAGAGAGTGCAAAAAGCGTATGAAGCTATGGTAAATGCAACGCCTAAAACCAACGTAGACCCGACTTCTTATATTACACACTCTTATACTTTAGATGAGTTGGATGAGTTTATTGAACCGACAGCATTTGAAGGTTATGATGGCTTTGTTGATGGAGATAGTGTTTTAACTATAAACTTTAGAAGTGACAGAATGAGAGAGATGACTACTGCGATTGGTGATGAAAACTTTAGCAGATTTGTAAAAAAACCTCTCAAAGTTAACCTTGCTACAATAACTGAATATGACAAAAGTTTTCCCTATCCGGTTCTTTTTAGAAAAGACTCTCCAAAAAATACTTTAGCCGAAGTTATCTCAAATCATGGTTTGAGACAAGTTCACACCGCTGAGACTGAAAAATATGCACATGTTACTTTTTTCTTTAATGGCGGAATAGATGAACCGTACAAAAATGAGACAAGAGTTCTGGTTCCATCACCGAATGTAAAAACATACGATGAAAAACCTGAGATGAGTTCAGTAGAAGTGGGAGAGGGTGTTTTAAAAGCAATGGACGCTGAGGCTGACTTTATAGTAGTAAACTTTGCAAATGGTGATATGGTAGGGCATACCGGCGATTTTGAAGCAGCTAAAAAAGCTGTAACTGCTGTAGATACACAACTCGGTCTGATTATTGAAAAAGCAAAAGAAAAAGACTACTCTGTTGTCATTACATCTGATCACGGTAACTGTGAAGAGATGAAAGATGATGAAGGAAGCACTTTAACAAACCATACAGTCGGCAAAGTATGGTGTTTTGTAATCGCTGATGGTGTTACTAAAGTGGATGAAGGTGCATTAAACAACATCGCTCCGACTGTTTTAAAATTAATGAATATAGAGATTCCCCAAGAGATGGATCACAGTTTAGTTTAATAGTCTTGGCATGTGGAAACTCGGCATGTGGAAATAAAATTAAGGAATATAATAAATGAAATTTAGCGGAAAAAATGTTTTAGTTACGGGTTCAAGTCGTGGTATTGGTGCAGAGATTGCAAAAACTTTGGCAGGCTTTGGTTTAAAAGTATGGATTAATTACAGAAGCGGTGCAGCAGAAGCTGACGCTGTTAAAGAGTCCATAGAAGCAAACGGCGGACGTGCGGCGGTCATCGGTTTTGACGTAAGTGATGATAATGCATTTACTGATGCTATAAAAACTATAGTAGAGAGTGACGGTGAACTCTCATACCTTGTTAATAATGCAGGTATTACCAATGACAAGCTTGCACTTCGTATGAAAACTGAAGATTTTATGAGTGTCATTAATGCCAATCTTACCTCTTGTTTTATAGGTTGTAGAGAATCTATGAAAGTGATGAGAAAGAAAAAGTTTGGAGCTGTTGTAAATATTGCCTCTATTGTCGGTGAAACGGGAAATGCAGGTCAGACGAACTATGCCGCTTCAAAAGGCGGAGTAATTGCAATGACTAAAAGTTTCGCTATAGAATCCGCAACAAGCGGAATTCGTTACAACTCAGTAACTCCGGGCTTTATTGCAACAGAGATGACTGACGCTTTAAGTGATGAGATTAAAGAGACATTTACTTCTAAAATTCCTATGAAAAGATTTGGTAATTCTAGCGAAGTAGCTGAGGCAACTGCATTCTTACTCTCCGATCATGCTAGTTATATAACTGGTGAAACACTCAAAGTTAATGGCGGAATGAATATGGCATAGAAGAGATTTTCTCTTTTTATGTAAACCATAATATACAAATATAAATAGCAAATAAATATCTTCCTTTTTTAAATTACTTAAGTTAAGTATGATATAATTACGTGATTTTATAGATAAACATAGGAGCTGGAATGGCACTTTTAGACGATATTAAAGAAGTAGTAGTAGAGCAATTAAGCGTTAACGCTGAGGAAGTTAAAGAGGATTCTAAGTTTGTTGAAGATTTAGGTGCAGACAGCCTTGACGTTGTTGAATTGGTTATGGCTCTTGAAGAGAAATTCGATATTGAAATTCCTGATGATGAAGCAGAGAAAATTCAAACTGTTAGAGATGTTGTTAATTACATAGAAAGTAAGTAATAGTGTTTCAATTCTACTGAGAGCTGATTCTCAGTAGTAGAATCTTTTTAGAAGTTAACTCTGGTGTTGATTTTTAAAAGTATTTTATAATTTATGGAGAGTAGTAAATGAGAAGAGTAGTAGTAACTGGTATGGGTATGATTAACTCGGTTGGTAATGATAAAGAGAGTTCTTTTAAGGCGATATGTGATGGTAAATGTGGAATAGATACTATTACTCTTTTTGACCCTACTGATTACAGCGTACAAATTGCCGGAGAAGTAAAAGATTTTGACCCAACGACAGTTATGGCACCAAAAGAGGTTAAAAAAGCTGACAGATTTATTCATTTAGGTCTTAAAGCTACTCAAGAAGCGATGGCTGATGCTAATCTTCCTGAAGATACTGATATGGAAAGATTTGGTGTTAGTGCAGGTTCAGGAATTGGCGGTCTTCCTTCAATTGAGAAAAACTCTATTATTTTAAGCCAAAGAGGTCCTCGTAAAATTTCTCCATTTTTTATTCCAGGGGCTTTAGTAAATATGCTTGGTGGATTTGTCTCAATTGCACACGGCACTAAAGGACCAAACCTTTCTAGCGTAACTGCTTGTGCTGCTGGAACTCATGCCATAAGTGAAGCATGCAAGACCATTATGTGTAACGGTGCTGAACAGATGTTGGTAGTTTCTGCAGAGTGTGCTATAACGGGTGTTGGAATCGGCGGTTTTGCTGCAATGAAAGCACTCTCAACTAGAAATGATTCTCCAAAGACTTCTTCTCGCCCTTTTGATGCAGACAGAGATGGTTTTGTTATGGGCGAGGGTGCAGCAGCTTTAGTACTAGAAGAGTACGAAAGTGCAGTTGCTCGCGGGGCAAATATTTATGGAGAAATCATAGGATTCGGTGAGAGTGGAGATGCGAGCCATATTACTACTCCAAGTCTTGATGGTCCGGCTCGTGCTATGAAAGCTGCATATAAAATGGCAGGAGAACCTAAGCTTGATTATGTAAATGCACACGGAACAAGCACTTTGGTGAATGATAAAAATGAAACAGCAGCTCTAAAAGGATTGCTTGGAGGAAAAGAGAACTGTCCTCCTATGAGTTCAATCAAAGGTCAAATCGGTCACTGCCTTGGAGCTGCGGGTGGAATAGAAGCTGTAACATGCCTTATGGCAATGAGAGATGGCATTATTCCTCCGACTATTAACTATACAACTCCGGATGAAAATTGTGATTTAGATATTGTTCCAAATGTAGCAAGAGCGGCTGAGTTAAATGTAGTTATGAGTAACTCCTTTGGTTTTGGTGGAACAAACGGCGTACTGATTTTCAAAAAAATCTAAAAGTTTAAGGATTTAATTTGGCTATATATTTAGACTTTGAACAAAAAATAAAAAATATTCAAGAAGATATTATCTCCGCACAGGTTCGTCACGACGAGCATGCTGTTGGGATTCTTCAAAAAGCATTAGACAAAGAAGTTTCAAAAACTTATAAAAACTTGTCTGATTTTCAAAAACTTCAGTTGGCACGTCACCAAGATAGGCCGTATGCGCTTGATTATATAAATGTAATCATGCGGAACAAATATGAAATCCACGGTGACAGACATTTTCGTGATGATGTGGCTATTGTATGCTTTTTAGGGTATATCGGCGAAGAGAAGGTAATGGTTATCGGTGAGCAAAAAGGTCGCGGTACCAAAAATAAACTCAAAAGAAATTTTGGTATGCCACATCCTGAAGGGTACAGAAAAGCACTGCGTGCAGCGAAGATGGCAGAAAAGTTTGGTCTTCCTGTTCTTATGCTTATAGACACTCCGGGCGCATATCCGGGGCTTGGTGCTGAAGAGAGAAACCAGAGTGAAGCGATTGCCAGAAACTTGTTAGAACTCGCCGAACTCAATACTCAAACTGTATCTATAGTCATAGGTGAGGGCGGAAGTGGCGGTGCGTTAGCGATTGGCGTTGCTGACAGACTTGCGATGATGCGTTACTCTGTATTTAGTGTCATTTCGCCTGAGGGCTGTTCTGCTATTTTATGGAATGATCCGACTAAGGCAGAAGCAGCTACCAACGCTTTGAAAATTACAAGTAATGATCTTAAAGAGTTACATCTTATTGATGATGTTCTCGATGAGCCGCTTATCGGGGCACATAGAGACAAAGACAGAAGTGCAGAGGTTATTGCTGATTATTTTTTAAAGTCTCTCTCTGAGCTTCGTGAGATGAGCAGCGAAGAGAGGATGAGTGCCAGATATAACAAGCTTATGAGCGCAGGAGCATATTCGGAGTAATTTTACTCTTTTTTTTCTTCTATTTCTTCTTGGTTCTCCCCCAATAATTCCATACCAAATTAGACAACAAGCCAACTTGCTCTATAATTAGGTACTTT
>MNYP01000071.1:0-21290 GCA_001873135.1 Helicobacteraceae bacterium CG2_30_36_10 | reverse complement strand
TAAAGCGAAAAAGTCACACCTAAAATTTTCACCTATCGGGTGTAACTTTTTCTAACTTGGAATTGAATTATGCCTCAAACAATATTAAACTTCAATATCGAAACAACAAACGAGAAATTAACACCTAGAACAGGTGTAGCTATATTTGGAGAGTATCTTAAAGGAATGAACCTTGAAGCACTTTGCAATACAAACCTTCCTTCAGCCAAACATCCAAACGGATATACACCTTTTGAATTTATCTATCCACCGCTACCGCTACAACCTGCCGGTAATTTATTCAAAAGTAATGAGAATGGAAACGAGTATCCAAAAGTATAATCTGCTGCATGCAAAGATGTACCACTGAAGCACAACATTAAACTCAAAAATAGCAATCTAAAGGTAAATAAGTTGATGATTTTTTTCAATACACGACTCCTTATAGGGTTTACAGTATAAAAGGGTATAGGTTGATTTTTATTTTAATTATATCTTTTTTTTTAACAAAGCAGCTTAACATATTGAGTTTACGGCTTCAAATTTAAGAGTTCAAGAACCTCGTACTATAATCTTTGAATGCAAAAAGTTTATGTATAAAATGGTGGTCTTGTGCCCAATACTTAAGGCTCAATAGCAAAGCGAGACACTCCGGCGTTTAGCGTGGAGTGTGAGAGGAACTTAGTTAAAACTTGTAACTTATACCAAAGTAAAATAAATTCATATTTTGAGCGTATGAATCTTCAACACCGGTTAAAGTAGAGTTTATATTATTGGACAAAAACAAGTCGCCTTCATAGGCTACTCTTAAACCAATACTCGAAAATGGAGAATATTCATAGCCGAGGCCAAGTCTAAGAGCTCCCGCTGAATCATTTTTATTATACCTCGTATCGCCATCTTCATTAAACTGTAACACAGATAACCCTACGAGGGAAAATAGCCTATTTTGAAAATTATCAAAGATACTATTTCGAAAATAAAAACCAAAAGGAAATTAATGTTTAAAATTATTGTAGAAAAAGAGTGTGGCTGTTTCAAGAAAAGTGATATGCAAAACAATTTAGAATTTGCTTCTAAAGATGAGGCTCTTTTAAAAACTTTAGATATGAGAGATACTATGAATGACGGTTTTTGTGGCAAGCATAACTTTACGCACTAAAAAGTAGCGGTTTTTACGCAGGTACCGCGAACTTTTTCGCGGTACCCAAGAGCGCCCTAAAGCTTACTTCCAAACACTAAAACCTTCCCATACCGCAAAGCCCAAACCAAAAATAGAACTAACCACGCCGTAAATGAAATATCAAACAAAAAGTTTAAACCCCAGCCAAACGTTAAATTGATACTATATAAAACCCTTAAAATCACAACGACCTGAATAAACCAAAATATACCGGTTGTAAATTTGTCGGCATGTGGAGTTTGCCCTGAATGTCCTAAAGTTACTCTTGTCCCAAAACCAATGAGAACGGTGGTTAAAAAACCGATAGCTAAGAGATGCACGTTTAAAAAATAAAAGCTCGTGTCTAAAAACAGCTCGACGCTTAAGCTGATTGCTGAGAGTAAAAATGCAGCAGGCAGCCAAAACAGGGCAAGGTGAAGTACCCAAAGAATGGGAGGTGAACTTAGCAGTGGAAGTTTCCATCTTAAAAATTCTACCAGTAAATAGAGTCCGAGTAAAAGGTCTAAAATAATTTCGGCTATTTTAAAATCAAGTGCACTAAAGATACTTTTTAATAGAAATAGAACAAAAATAATCTTTACAAAATTTTCATTTTTAACAGCAAAAGAGTGAGAGAAAAATGGAATCATTCTCTGAGCAACACTAAAGGTCAAGAAGATAAGGTACATATAAAAAGATATGTTTAGGGCAACGCTTAAGAGGTCAATCTGAAGACCTATATACCTGTTGAGTTCAACTCCTATGAAAAGTATATGTCCTAAAAGACCAAAGTACAAAGCTGTTAAAATCCAAAATGAATCTTTTTTATCAGATGTTTTGCCTGTAAGATAAATCTCCTGCAATTTCAAAACTATAAAAATCTGCGATAAAAACAGAATTACCATCCCTCCAAGCATAAGAGCATGACTGACAAAAGAACCTGCTACAAAAACAATTGACCCAAGAGCACTAGAGTAAAAAATATTTGTGTAGTACTTTTTGCTTATGACTTCTGAATGATTAAACCGAGGGAAGGTTGTAAATAAAAAGCCTGTAAAAAGATTCGTAAAAACTGTGAAGATGAAAGAGTAAACATGAAAATTCAAACTCTCAGTTGTAAGAGTAAATAGCCCTTTATAGTAAAGCGCAAAAATTAGCATCATAACTATTGCGTTTACAATGCCTAAAATAAAAAAAGGCTGATGAGCTTGTGACAAAAAGTAATTTGGCTTTTTTTCCTCTGTCTGAAAATTCATAAAGTTCCTTTATAGTAAAAAATCTATACCGATTTTTTGGCAGTATGCACTCAGCATCTCTCGCTCAAAATCATTATTTGTTGAGTACTGGTAAGCAAAAGCTTCTTTCCACATGCCGTGATCTTCCATGCAAAGATAGAAAAAAACTTTGTGGTGCCAAGGCTTAAAACTCTCATACGCATGTTTAAACATCTCCACTTTTACGGCATGTGGATATGAGGTCTTACCATTTGCGTCGGCATGTGGAATCTGCGTTATTTTAGTTGCAAACTCTCTCTCACGCAGCTGTTTTATAACCGGCTTTATAAAAGTAAGCGTACCAAAACTCACAAGTGCAATTTCTTGCGGTTGGAATTTTAGTATAAGTTTTTTGTAAACCTCTTGATACTCATCAAGGTAATTTTCATACTCGACAATCGGGTGAAAATGAAAACCTACTTTTACCCCTTTGTCCGCCACTTTTCGTGCGGCATTTATGCGCTTTTCTAAGGAAGCGGCGAGGTGTTCTTCGTTTTGTATGATAGTTTTTGTGTTGAGTGACCAGGTGCAAAGTATGTTTTTTGGAACTTCATTTTGCAAAAAATATTTGACATTGTCCGACTTGGTTTTAAACTCTAAAATAACATTGGGATTGTTTGTGGCAAAAAGAAAAAGAGCATCTAAAATACCCTCACGATTTCCCCACATCAGCGAGTCGGAGCTTTGTCCCGTGCCTATGTGGTAAGTTTTGTTTTGGTCTAACTTCAGATTTAAAAGTTTGTCTGCAAAACCGCTGTCAAAAGTAATGGTATTTTGATTGTAAAAACTTTGAATAGAGCAGTAGGAGCAGTCAAAACCGCAGCTCTCAACTGCGTCAAGAGTTAAGAGATTGCAGCAGCGTGTTTTTTCACTCGCAACCGGACAAAGTCCTAAACCAAAACCCTCTTTTGGCTCTGTTTTAAAGGTGTACTTTTGTTCAGTGGGAATATTTTTTAACTTGAAATTTTTATAAGAGTTCGGCGTACTTCTTATATCTTCGTAAGCAGCTCTCAAGCGTGTGAAAACTACTTTTTTTTGCTCGTGCACCGGAAAGATTTCTATAATACTTTTCTCATTCCACATGCCAAGGTCTCTGGCAATATCTATGATCTGTTTGAGCTCTTGGTGAGAAAACTTCAGTGCATACGCTTTTTGTTGTATAAACTCCTGCTCGTGGACGGGGAGTTTGCCATAAAGCGTGTTTTGGATGGAGGTATTAAATTTTTGCGCATATCTGTTCATGGGACGAATTTTAGCAAAAATATGACAAGTTGCAATATATTTTTATTTTACAAGCTTTTTTTAATATTATTTTTACAATAAAAGGAGGCAGTGATGATTTTAGGAAAATGTCCCTATTGTGACGATGGCAGTATAGAAGTGAGAGACAAAGAGGTAAGAGGAAAAAAAGTAAAACTTTATGCCTGCTCTAACGCTCAGTGGAAAACACAAGACGGGGAGATGTTTGAACCCACAGAACTTTCCACATGCCAGTTTAAAATCTGGCAAAACTCTTTGGCAAAATATGGAAAATGGCTCTCATATAAAGAGGTAAGAGCTCTACTTGAAGAGGAGCCGTTGGAGGTAGAGCTAGTCAGCAAAAAGTATGGTAAAAAAATAAATTATACTAAATATATAACTCTGAATGAGGAGTATGGCGTAAGTGTTATTTGGAACTAAAGTTTTTTTAGATAAAATCCGACATGCTTAAACAGTACAAAGAAGCCATTGAAAAAAGTAATATTGTTTCTAAAACAGACACGTCTGGAATAATCACTTTTGTAAATGATGAGTTTTGCAAAATCTCCGGTTACTCTAAAGAAGAACTTCTTGGGCAAAACCATAATATTGTAAGACATCCTGACGTTCCTGTATCTACTTTTGGACTTCTATGGAAAACAATCCGTGCCAAACAAATATACAAAACCACCGCTAAAAACAGGGCAAAAGACGGCTCTACTTTTTATGTAAATACAACTATAACTCCCATCCTTGATGAAGATGGAAATATTGTGGAGTTTATTGCTATACGCTACGATGTTACAAACGAAGTTCTCTATAAACATCAGCTCCAAAAAAAAGAGAAAGAACTCGAAGAGCTAAATGTCAGCTTAGAAAAGAGGGTGCAAGAAAAGACTACAGAGTTAAAAGTCTTAAATAAAACATTGGAAAAAAGAGTTAAAAAAGAGATTGCTAAAAATGAGCAAAAGCAAAAAATCATGTTTTGGCAGTCAAGACTTGCAAGCCTCGGTGAGATGCTTGCCAACATTGCCCACCAGTGGAGACAGCCTTTAACAGAGTTAAGCCTAACTCTGTTTACTCTAAAAAAAGCAGCCCTTGGCGGTAATGAAAATGAAGTTAAAAAGCTTTATAATGAAAGTAAAAACATAATAAAAAATATGTCAAATACTATAGAAGATTTTACAAATTTTTTTAAACTGGGCAAAGAAAAGCAGCATTTTAAAGTAGCACAGAGCGTAGAAGAAGCAATCAATGTATTGGAAAAATTAATTACCACCGAGATGATATCTATAAAAACAGAGTATGAAGATTTGGAAGTTTTAGGAATTACGAATGAGCTCTCTCAAGTTATTGTAAACCTGATAAAAAACTCAAGGGATGCTTTTGTGTATAACAGTATTTTAATGAGAGAGATAAATATAAGTGTAAAAAAAGAGAAGTCAAATGGCGAATTCGCAGTAATAGAAATTGAGGACAATGCCGGCGGTATAAAAGATAAAGACATTTATAAAATATTTGAACCCTATTTTACAACCAAACATACAAGCCAAGGAACAGGACTAGGACTTTTTATGTCAAAGATGATTTGCGAGAATGGACTTAATGGTACAATAGATGTAAAAACTAAAAAAGGGACAACAACCTTTATTATAAAAATTCCATTGGAAGAATCGCATGCGCAATAAGTTTTTAAAAGAGTTAAAGGTTTTGCTTGTTGAAGATGAAGAGAAACTCTCAACGCTTTTGAAAAATGCTATTGGCGAGAGCTTTCAAAGTTTTACCCTTGCTTGTAACGGGAAAGAGGGTTTGGAGTTGTTTGAAAAGATATCGCCTGATATCGTCATAACAGATATTATGATGCCTATTATGACAGGTCTTGAAATGGCAAAAGAGATAAAAAAAATAGATATAAATATTCCTATTATTATTTTGAGTGCATTCAGTGAAACAGACAAATTTTTAGATGCCATAGACATTGGTGTAGTTAAATATTTTATAAAACCGTTTGATCTTGATGAACTTTTAGATTATGTGAGCTCACTTAAAACTACCATACAAAGCAAGCTACTCTTCCTTGAAGAAGATTTTTCATTTAATAGAAGCACGGCCAGTTTATATAAAGATTCAAAGTTTGTTGCGCTTACAAAAAAAGAGAGACTCTTTATGCAACTGCTACTCAAAAATAAAGAGATGGTTGATGAGGAGACGATTAAAAAAACACTTTGGTTGGATGAAGAGGTAAGCAACGAAAGAGTGAGGACTTTTGTACGAAGACTAAGAGCAAAAACTTCAAAAAATTTAATAGTAAATGTAGCCGGGCAAGGGTACAAAATAGAATATTAAAATCTTATATATAACTTCTTTGGACTCTTAGCAGATGAAAGCAACCCTTTTATTACCAAAATGTAATAAATTTTTACTATAATCATAAACTAATAAAAGAAAAGGTATTTTTGATGAAAAATAGAAGAAAAGCGTTTACGCTGATAGAACTAATGATAGTTATAGTTATCTTAGGGCTTTTGGCTGCTATGGTTATGCCTAGCCTTACGGGAAAAGGCGAAGAAGCTAAAAGAAATTTGGTCTGTGTTCAGATGAAAAGTATTTACAATGGCTCTTTAGATATGTTTAAAATTAACAACAGCATGTACCCAACAACTGCTGAAGGTCTTGAAGCCTTAGCTGAAAATCCAGATTCCGAAAAATATTCCAATTATTCACAAAGTGGGTACTTTAAAGACGCGAAAATACCAAAAGACTCATGGGGTAATAATTTTATTTATATTAACAATGATGGAAACGTTGAGCTTATCTCTTTAGGTGCAGACAAAAAAGAGGGCGGAGAGGATGAAGCTGCAGATATTAAAATGAGTGAGTGTAAATAATTTTTGAAAAGAAAAGCTTTTTCTCTAATAGAACTGATGATTGTTATCATGATAATTGGAGTTATTTATACTTTAGCAATAACAAATTTTGCAAAGCTTAGTGACAAAAGTTCGATGCTTACTCTGTCAAATTTTAAAGAGTACCTCATTGGCATTCCACATGCCAAGAGTGCTAAGATTTTTTGTTTAGATGATTGTTCACAGTGCGATATTTTGGTAGATGGCAACAAGACTAAAACTATTGAAAACTTTTTAGATGATAGCGTGAGAGTTTACGGTTATGATTTTTCATACGGTTTTATGGAAGTTCAAAAAGAGGTCTATTTTAATATAGACAATGTTGAAGAAAATGTCTGCTTCTCTTATGAAGTAGACAAAAACGGGGTGGGCAATCAGGTGCTAATTGAGTTTAAAGATAAGTTTTATGATATGTCAACATACTTTACTAAAACACCAATATACGACTCTATGCAAGATGCAGTTGAGGCAAGAGAAGCGTTGGTAAGAGAAGTAATGAAATGATTTTTAAGGTTAAGGGCATAAACAGTAGCGGAGAAAAAGTAAGTGAAAAGATAGAAGCTACGTCACTAGCAGAGGTAAAAAGTAAATTAAAAGCGAAAAACATTATTTATAAGAGCATCTCTGAAGAGTCTGCATCTTTCTTTGATAACTTAGAATTTACAAGAAAGTATAAAATACCTGCAAAAGAACTCTCTTCGCTTTCTCGTGAATTATCTATGTATATTCGTTCAGGTATTACCATAGTTTCTGCACTCAAAGTTATACAGTCACATTATGAAAAAAATAAAAAAATGAAACTCTTTTTGACAACACTAAGCAGTCATCTCGATGAAGGCAAAGATTTTTATACTGCACTTGAAACTCAAAGTGTTGTAAGCCTTCCTGAATTTTTCAAACACACTATTAAGGTAAGTGAGAGCGGTGGCGTTCTTGATGAAGTACTTATGGAACTCTCTCGGTTTTTAAAAGAGCAAGAGAGAATAAATAAAGAGATTAAGTCAGCCTTTGCTTACCCGACTTTTATGATAGTAGTCTCTTTGCTTATGATAGCCTTTATGCTCTCCTTTGTGGTGCCGCAGATTACCGGAATTTTTGAGAATATGGATCAAAAACTTCCAACTCCTACCATTGTAGTTATCGCTATGGGTGATTTTTTCAATCATAATTTTACAACTATTCTTGGAATTATTTTTCTCTTTACGGTAGCCTTTATGGTTTTAATGAAAAAGAACTACAGTTTTGCATATGGAGTTCACAAACTACTATTGAAACTCCCTCTTTTTGGGGACATAATAGAGAAAAGTGAATTAGCAAGATTTTCATACATAGCCTCTTTGCTGACTCGTTCAGGCGTCCCTTTTGTTCAGACAATAAATCTTAGTTCAAATATTTTAAACAACTTGGTTTTAAAAGAGCTCTTTGTAAGTGCTTCAAAAAAAGTTGTTGAGGGCAAGTTGCTTTCACATGCATTAAATGAGGCAAAAACGAAAGTTGATTATGCTTTTATTCAGTCTATCGCTCTTGGCGAAGAGACATCCCAAATTGAAAACGTACTTACTAATATGTCAGAGTTATATTTTGAAGAGAATCGTGACAAGATATCTACCCTTTTAACGCTCCTTGAACCTGCTCTTATGCTTTTTGTGGGTGCGAGTATAGGTTTTATAGTTGCGGCTATGCTTCTTCCGATATTTTCTATGAGTATTCACTAAATGCTGCAAAAAAAAGCCATTGCACTACTGATAACTGTTTTTTTTATAATGGCAATAACTATTAGTATAGGGGTTGCTTTAAAGTATGTAAAAAGTGCTTCAAAGAGTATAAACAGCGAACAGAGTATGCTCCAGAGTTCTATTATTTTAAATGATGTATTAATGATGCTAAAGAGCTCTGCGGCAATAGAGCAGATAAATTCTTCTGAAGGATTGGCTCTTTTTTTAAATCAGTCCTCTTTTATACCATTTCAAAGTAGCGGGGTAACGGTTCTTATTGAGATGAGCAGTGCTAGAGCTAAAGTAAATCCGAATACTCTTTCAAATAAAGATAAATTGGACGCTTTTAAAAATTTCTTGATGGCAAAAATGGTAAACATAGAATATGCAGATATGTTGTATGATGTTATAGGAGGTATAAAAGTAGATATGTCGTACAATACGGATATTTTTACTCAAAAACGAAATTTATTTCGGGATTATCTAGCTTCTTATAAGCATTTACAAGAGATAAATGATACTTATATGAAGAAATATCATGATAACAGTTTGAAAAATGTAGATTTTGAAAATTTATTTTATATAAACAAAGAGATAAATTTCAAGGTAGATTTAAACTATGCAACTCCATCAGCTTGGCAGTTAATGCTTGGCTGTAATGAAGAGAGAGCTAGTGCATTAAGTGATAATAGTGGTGAATATACCACTTTAGAGGATTTACTTTTAAGTGATGAGGAAAAAGTAGCACTTCAAAGATTTCAATATAGTTTTTTTGAGCCATATATAGATGTCAAAATAGAAATTATGCAAAAAGACATAAGTATCAATATAAGATTTGAGTACAATATTAAACAAAAAAAGGGGTCGAATTTTGTTTACGAAGTTTAATAAGAAGCTTGATACTATATTTTTAGATCCTCATTCGGAGAATTTTGAGACTAAAGAGAGTGTTAATGTCATGCTGTCTCCTTCTCTTTATTGGGTAAAAAAAGTTTCACTGCCTGTTAAATACACAAGGGAGGTTAAGGCTCTTTTACCCTCTTTGTTTGAAGATATACTCCCCGATGGGGTTTACAGCTACAGTGCCTATAAAAGTGGAGATCACTTCTTTATCTTTGCCTATGAAGATAAGTTAATTTTAAATATTTTGAGCACTAAAGGAATAGCATCAACACAGGTTCATAATGTATATTTTGCCCAAAGTGAACTTTCTTATATAGAAGATGCTGTGAAAATAAACGATTCTCAAAGTATGATTTTAAAGAACGAACTGCTTGTATTGGTGCCGTCCTCTTGGATAGAAAACAGTATTGAATTAGATAGATTAGATGTAAGCAAACTTTCTCTTTCAAAAAACAGTATTACACTTAAGCAATTTGGACATATTGTAAATGATAAAGCTCTTTATACTATTGCAACAATTTTTATTTTATTTATAGCTGTTGTGGCTGTAGAGTACTTCATCACTCTGCATAAAATATCAACTACTGCTGCGTTGAGAGATAAACTATTTGTAAAAAATGCTCTTAAGCCAACGATGATGCAAAACCGTTCAATATTAAAAGAGCTCCAAGATGTGCATACAATTCAGACAAAGTTTAGAGAATATGTCTCGCATATCTTGTCATTACAACTGGAAAAGAGTGAAAAGTTAACACTGCTTAGTTTAAAAGCAAACACCTTAATTGCCGAGTTTAGTGAAGTTCAAAAAGGAAGCGAGGCAAATATTGAAAAAGTATTTAAAAGTAAAAATATGAAATATAAGTCAAGTTTTAAAGAATCTACCTGGCATGTGGAAATAGAATTATGAATCGCATAAATCCACTGCATATTGCCGGCTTATTAATTTTTATTTTAATCTTTTTCATGGTAAAACTGAGCAGTGCAAAAGATGATTTGACAGATACTAAAAAACTTTATCAAGAGACATTGTCTTTAGCCACTCAGCTAAAGGGCTTAAATGAAGTCTATTCTAACAAGAGTAAAGTAGAAAATTCATTAAAGATGTTGTTGAAAAATTCATCTTTAACAGCATCAAACATAAAGCAAAAAAATTCAACAGCAGGTATAGTTCTAAATTCTCAGAGCATAGACAAAACTGCTCTGAATTTTTTAATGGGTAAACTTTTAAACGGCTCTTACAATATCATCTCATTAAAAATAAAAAGATTAAGTGAGAAAAATGCCAGTCTGGAAATGGAAATAAAATGGTAAGAATATTAAAATTAGTTTCATATATTTTATTTTTTATTTTAGCATTGATATTCTTCATATCAAAAGTCAGCGTTTACTATTATGTAGAAAAAAAGTTAGAAGAAAATAAAATTGTTCTTTCACACGAAAATGCTGTAGACAGCGGATTATCATTAAAATTAAATGAGGCAAGTATTTCATACAAGGCAATAGAGAGCGCTACTGTTAAAAACATAGATATAAAAATGCTTCTGCTATATAATTCAATATCTGCACAAGATATTGAGCTATCAAGTATGGCATCATCATTTGTCCCTTTGCACATAAAAACCTTGGATGTAAGATATGCTTTTTTTAATCCACTTAATATAGTGGCACAAGCTAGCGGTGAATTTGGTGAAGCTAGCGGTAAGTTAAATATTTTAGATAAAAATATAACTATACTTTTAAAACCATCTAAACTAATGTTAAATCAATACAGAACTACACTCAATAATTTTAGAAAAAATAAGAACGGGGAGTATGAATATGTCAAAACTTTCTAACTCCCATATGCTTAATCTTATTACAAGATTGTTAATACTTCTAGCCATAGCAAAAAGTATCTCCTTAGGGATTTGGTGGTTTTTGCCAAGCGATGGAGTTGAACTGTATATTGAGGAGAACTATAATCCAAAATACCAGAGAGTTGATTTTAGTAATATGCTAGAGAGCAACGCAACTGCAAAAAATGCAAGCGGTTCTAACGCAGCGGCATACTCTGATAATGTGAGTATTACAAACATGATTTTAAAAGGACTCTACGGAAAAGATTCAAGCGGTTTTGCTATAGTATCTTTAAAGTCTTCTCCTGAGACAACATCAATAGTGCCCGTTGGTGATAATTTTTCCGGTTATGTCTTAAAGATGATTTTAGGCTCTGGTGTTATTTTTACCAAAAACAATCAAGAGTATGTTTTAGAAATTGATAATGCCACCTTAAGCCCAAAGTTAGCCTCAGCAGTAACGAACTTTCAAGAGCCGGTCGGTGTTTCTCGCACAGATATAAAGTTTTACTCTGAGAACCCAAAACAGATTTGGAAAGATATTGCTATCTCCGAAGTTAAAGATGGCAATGAGATAAAAGGCTTTAAAGTAAATAAAATCGATGAAAAATCTAAAATGAGTGAACTTGGACTGCAAAAAGATGATGTAATTGTGGAAGTAAATAACACAAGACTGAAGTCGTATAAAGATGCTTTAAACGTATATAAAAATATAGATAAAATTACTACCATACAAATAGTAGTAATTAGAAATAACATAGAGATGGAGTTAGTATATGAGATTCATTAATCAAACGTTTAAAATAATAAGTTTACTGTTATTGTTAATGGCTACGGGGAGTGCCTCTGAAATTTACAATATAATCACTGGGAGTTACGATAATCAAAAAAGTGCTGAGAGAGGCTTGAAAAATCTTACTGATGAATTTAAAAATGACGATTCATTTAAAAAACTGCAGACTCAGATGAACTTCTCTGTAAAGACGCGAAAAATTGATAAGTACTATACTGTCCTTGTAGAACCATTTTCTAATGAACAAAGTGCAAATATAGTCTTAAAAGAAATTAAAAAAAAGTACTCCGGTGCTTTTGTAAATAGATTTGAATCAAAAAAGAACAATGCAAAGAGAGCAGAGAGTAAAAAAAATGAAAAAGCCTCTTCTGCTCCAAAAAAAGTAAATATAAATTTTTCAAATCTAGAAATAAATGATTTTATAAAATTAACATCAAAAATTACAAATATAAATATTTTAGTCAACAATAAGATCACAGGGACAGTGGACTTTATCAGTACGGCTCCGGTTTATGATACGGAGCTTATCAGTATTTTGGTCTCAGTATTGGAGTCAAAAGGCTTTACTCTTGTTAAAAACGGTTCGATGTACGAAGTAGTACGTTCTACTGAGGCTGCACAAAACAATGTAGAAGTTATAAAGCAGGGCAAAAACCTTCACGGGTCGATAATGGTTACTCAGGCAATCAGGGTAAGTAGTGAAAATGTAGATGTGGTAGCAGCTAAAATTCGTTATCTTATTTCTAAAACTGCAAAACTCATGACAATGAAAGAGAGTAATACTTTGTTAATTACCGACTATCCTAAAAATATAGAGACCATTAAAGAAGTTATTCAAGATATCAACACAAATAATCAAGCCGTAGTGAAAATTTTTCCGGTAAAATATACGGAAGCAAAAAAATTACAGTTGAGACTTTTGGACATTTCTAAATCATTATTTAATCCGCAAGTAGCCTCTGATGAAGTGAAGATAATACTCGATGACAATATCAACGGTATTATAGTTGTTGCTAATAAAAAGAATGTTGAAAAAATAGAGCGTCTTATTAAGAAATTGGACACTGAGTCTAACCTGACTCAAACGGTAAATATTTTTGAACTTAAAAACTCTGATGCAAAAGCAGTGCTAACTAGTCTGACGGAGATAATTTCAAAACAAATATTTGTAGACCCTGCTATGAAGCCAAATGTCTCTTCGAGCGAAGAGATAAACGCCATCATAGCCATCGGAGAGCCGGCTATTATAAAAGGTATTAAAATGATTATTGATGAACTTGATAAAGAAAAATATCAGGTTTATGTACAGGCTAGAATCATAGAGATAAATAAAAAGAACTCATCGGATTTGGGTATAAAGTATGGGTTTGACGGGGCATCTTTAAGCTCAGAGGGACTCTACTCTTTTTCTTCTAATTTTGGAGGGGGAAATGGTGCTGCTGTTCATGGTATTGTAGGAGAAGGTCTTGCTTCCTCTCTTATCGGTTCAGGTATAACACAAGGTTTTGCTCTAGGCGCGGCTATTGCTTTTCTTGAAACTAAGGGTGCATCTGAATCTGTATCAAATCCATCTATACTCTGTGTCAATAATAAGGAATCATCCATATATGTCGGAAAAACAATTTCCGTCTCAACCGGTGAAACATCAGGAGTTGCCGGTACAACCGCTTCGTATAAAAGAGAAGATGTAGGGTTAACCCTCAAAATTAAGCCTCGCGTCTCTTCAACTGCCAAAGTTACGCTTGATGTTGAAACCATTCTGGAAAATATTTTAGATGATGGTACAAATAGTCCAACGAAACAGCCGGTTACCTCAAAACAAGAGGTTAAGACTCAGGCCATTTTACGTCATGGCGAAAGCATAATTATCGGCGGACTTGTCAAAAGTTATGAGAATGATTCTGTAAGCAAAGTGCCTCTTCTGGGTGATATTCCCTGGATAGGCGAGTGGCTTTTTTCATCAACTTCTACAACTCATGAACAAGACAACTTAGTGGTAATTTTAACGCCATACGTCATAAACCATAGTGAAAAATTATCACAACTTCAAAAAGATTTAGGTGTGCTCTCGAAAATACAGGCCGAGTATAATAAAAAGGTATTTGATAGAATCGAAAAAGAAGGGTTAAAAAAAGCGAGCGAAGAAAAAGAAGAGACCAAATAGTATGTTTAATTTAGAACCTCTTCATAATTTAAAACTAGAAGTCTATGAGCCCTCTGATCTTGTGACTGATGTTAGTGTGAAAAACTTTTTATTATTTAGCAAACTAGAGGATGAAGTTTGTGCTTTTACCTGCGAGAGATATTTGGTAGAGGCAAGCAACTATTATACAAAAATCAATAATACATATCCTCTGTATATGCTTGATGAAGACTCTTACGACAGGCTATATAACAGTTTCTTAGAACTTCGGACTGACAAAACTATGGAGACTATGCAAGAAGATTCTAGCGAAAATGGTGAAGATGATATCTCCTTGACTGACTTTTTGAGAACTTCTTCAGATATTTTAACATCTGAAGAGTCTGCTCCGATTATTAAGTTTGTGAATGCTTTGTTTTACCAGGCCGTTAAAAAAAGAGCCTCAGATATTCATATAGAAGTGCAGGAAAAACGCGGTGAAGTCCGCTTTAGAATAGATGGAATGCTTATAAAAAATGCAGACCTCGATAAAAAGATAGTAAATCTAATAGTGAGCCGTATAAAAGTTATATCAAATCTTGATATATCCGAAAAAAGAATTCCCCAAGACGGTAGAACGCAGATTAAAATAGCCGGAGAGACTTTAGATATCCGGGTTTCTGTTTTGCCAACTTTTTACGGAGAGAGAGTTGTCATGAGGCTTCTTATGCAGAGTTCTCAAATACCTCAGATAACTGAACTGGGATTTAATAGTTCTCTTATTGGAGAAGTAAAAAAACTTCTTCGCTCTTCTCATGGCATTATTCTTGTTACCGGTCCTACAGGAAGCGGTAAAACAACCTCTCTTCACTCATTTTTAAGAGAGGTAGAGGAGCCAAATAAAAATTTATTAACAGTTGAAGACCCGGTTGAGTATAAATCAGAGAGTATCTCTCAAATTCAGGTAAATGAGAAAGTTGGGCTTACTTTTGCCTCTGCCCTTCGTTCTATTCTTCGTCAAGACCCTGATATTATTATGATAGGTGAAATTCGTGATGAGGAAACAGCAAGCATAGCGGTTCGTGCAGCACTGACAGGACACTTGGTTTTTTCAACCCTGCATACCAATTCAGCTGCAGCGACTATTTCAAGGCTTGCAGATATGGGAATTGAGCCCTTTTTAATTTCATCTTCACTCTTGGGTATTTTAGCGCAAAGACTTATACGGACCATTTGTAATGAGTGTAAGGAAGAAGATACTATAGCCGAAGAGTTTGCAATTGATTACAATCTCGATAGCAGTGCTAAAATATATAAAGCAAACGGATGTAAGGCATGTGGATATAGCGGTTATGTCGGGCGTCGCTCAATTGGTGAATTGCTTGTGATGAATGACAAAGTAAGACATGTACTAAAAACATCGACCGATGAACACAGTATAAGAGAAGCTCTTGAAAAAGATGGATATAAAACAATATCATCAGAGCTTAGACAAATGCTCTTAGCCGGAGAAACATCACTGGATGAAGCTATCCGCATAGGTTTGTAAAATGCAAAGTGTATTTCCACATGCCAAAGAGTTTCCACATGCCAAACCATTTCCACATGCCAAGAGCGCTTTTACACTGATAGAAGTATTAGTCTCAGTCATGATTATTTCTGTAGTTATAATGGCTCTAATAAAGATGAATGCAAACAATACACACATATTCTCTTCACTCAAACAACAGACAAAGACAAACCAATATGCTTCCTTTCTCATAGCAAACGAAGAGTATGGTTTTGAAAATAAAAGTGTACTCATTAATGATCTCCTCAGTGAATTTGATTTGCAAAATGATTTAAGAAGGGAACTTAAAAATATCAAGGCGGAAATAATTTACCAAGAGTTGCAACTGATAGATATGAGTGAAGAAGATAGCACTTTAGAAACCGCAGAAGATACCGAAGTGACTTCAAATATAATTTTAGAGATAGGAAAAAGTATTCTTAAAACTGATGAGTCTTCTACAGCACTCTTAAGGATAGGGATTCAATGAGAGTAACAAAAGGCGGTTTTACTCTTATAGAGTTAATGGTATCAATAAGCATACTCTCAATAATGATGATTTTTTTATATAAAAGTTACGCTTCTTTGAATTTTTCAAATGAAATTATAAAAACAGAAGTAAACACTGTAACAAGTGCACAGGAGCTTAAAAAAGTTATCTATCTAGACTTTTCTTTAGCTATGCGTAACACAACTCAAATACAAAACAGAGAAGAAGTGGAAGATTTTGTTTTTTTACAAAGTTCAAACTCCATACATAAACGGTATAACCCCTATATCACTTACATAGTCAAAGAGAAGAAACTGTATAGACTCGAATCACTACAAAGGCTCGATAGTTATGAATTGGCAGCAGAGAGTGAATTTGATGCAGACTATCTGGGTGAGGTAAAAAGTTTTAGAGTTTATAAATCTTCCAATGCTCAAAGTGAGATATATTTAGTTCATGTAGATTTTGCAAATACAGAGGATATTTTACTTAAAGTCAAGGTATTAAATGAGTGACATTAAAGATAAGCTTGGCTTGAGTGGCGCAGACAGACATAAAAGAGTGTGGGTTTGGTATGTGATTGTTGTTTTTTACTAGTGGCAGTGGTGGCATATTTTATAGTTTCAAATAAAAACAGTAAAAAAGTAAAGTATATAACGCAGAAGATAGAAAAAAGAGATTTGGTCGTTAAAGTCTCCGCAACGGGCAATATTGAGCCCACCAATACTGTTGATGTTGGAATAGAAGTCTCTGGAACTATTGTTGAGGTTAAAGCGGATTTTAACCAGCATGTAAAAAAAAGGGGAGGTTCTTCTTAGTATTGACACGACGAAACTGGAATCTCGTGTAAAAAATTCACAGGTAACACTTCTTATTGCAAAAGCGAACCTTGCTGAGAGAAAAGCTTCGCTACTCAATAGTAAAAATGAACTCCAAAGAGCCAGAAAAACAGCCAAATCAACTCACGGTAAATATCCATCAGCACAAGAGTTTCAAAGATATTATTAAAATAGTTGGCTCAACGACAAAAATGCTTATGCTTTTATTAGGTGCCGTAGCAGCTATCAGTCTTTTAGTCGGTGGCATAGGTATTATGAATATTATGTTGGTGTCAGTGACAGAGCGAACTTGTGAAATTGGGATTAGACTAGCTGTGGGAGCATTAGAGAGAGAGAGAGGTTTTGCTTCAGTTTTTAGTTGAGGCGATAGTGCTTTCTTCTATGGGTTGAATTATTGGCATAGTACTTGGTGTAGGGATAGCATATGTTGGTGCAAGTATGTTTGAAATTCCATTTATATTCAATCAAAATATTATTTTTATAGTCTTCTGCTTTTCTATGCTTGTCGGAATTGTCTTTGGTTATTTTCCTGCAAAAAAGCTACCAAACTAGACCCCATTGAAGCTTTGCGACACGAATAAGCCACAATAGTTAAAAATCATCTCCAAACAATTTCTAAATCGTTTGACAATAAGGATTCATTAAAAGAATTAGAAGGGGATGAGATATTTCCTATGCTGGTCCCTGAATCTAAAAACTTTTGTATATAGTACTTTTTGTTATAGCCTCTTTGGTTGAGATCGCTTATGATAGTATTGATATCATTCTCATTTAGTAAGTCATAATGCAGAGTTGTTCTTGCTTCGTAGTCTAAATTACTGCTTATAAGTAAATCGAGCGTTTTTGAAAATTCATCATACTTATTTGAGTGTGTAATTGTTGTAAATTTATCTTTTGGTGCTTTATAGTCGAGGGCTATAAAGTCCAGCAGATTCAACTCAATTAGCTCTTTTACGGAGTTGTAGTTCGTTCCATTTGTATCTAATTTTATTTTAAACCCTAACTCTTTTATTTGTTTGCAAAAATCTACTAAGGCATGAGCCGTTGCTTCTCCGCCGGAGAGTACAACAGCGTCCAAGAGATTCACTCTTGATTTTAAAAAAGACAAGATATCCTCATAACTGTATGCACCACTCTTAGCAAAAACAATATCTTTGTTATAGCAAAAATCACATCGCATATTGCATCCGCTAAACCAGACAATACATGCGAGGTAATCAGGGTAATCAAGATGCGTAAATTTTGTTACATCATATATGACTTTACTATTGGATAAACTGTTTTCTTTGCTTATGCTCACCTAATTTTCCTACATTAAAACTTTCAACAGGTCTGTGATACCCCATTACTCTCGTATAAACTGTACACTTTTGTCTCTTCTCTTGTAACTTTTGTAATATTTTAATAGTATTCATGATACTTTCTCCTTGGTATTTGTAAATTCTTGGATTAACTCTTCATCACACTGTGGACAAAACTCGTGCTCTCCTGAAATATACCCATGTTTGGGGCATACGGAAAAAAGTGGTGTAACGGTAATGTAAGGCAGCCTAAAGTTGGAGATAACATTTTTCACTAACTTGCGGCAGGCTTCAATCGAACTCACCTGCTCTTGCATGTAGAGGTGTAAAACTGTTCCTCCGGTATATTTGCATTGAAGCTCATCTTGAAGTGCAAGTGCTTCAAATGGGTCATCTGTTAAATCGACGGGAATTTGTGAAGAGTTTGTGTAGTAAATGTTTTCATCCATCCCCGCTTGAATAATAGAGTTACCATAACGTTTCTTGTCTTCTTTGGCAAATCTATATGTAGTTCCCTCTGCCGGCGTAGCTTCGAGATTGTAAAGATTCCCGCTCTCTTCTTGAAACTCAATCATTCTTGCTCTCATATGGTCTAAAATTTGCGTTGTAAATTCTATCCCTTTTTGTGAGCTAATATCATAGCTGTCGCTTGTAAAATTTCTAATCATTTCATTCATCCCGTTTACTCCTATGGTTGAGAAATGATTTTTAAATCCCGGAAGATATCTTTTTGTATAAGGGAAAAGCCCTCTATCATACATTTCCTGAACAAAAACTCTTTTTTTCTCTAAAGTAGATTTTGCATGATTCATAAGTTGGTCTATTCGAAGATAAAGAGCCTCTTCATCTCCTTTATGCAAAAACCCCAGTCTTGCCATGTTGAGCGTAACAACGCCAATACTTCCTGTCATCTCAGCACTTCCAAAGAGTCCGCCGCCGCGTTTGAGTAGTTCTCTTAAGTCAAGTTGTAACCTGCAACACATACTTCTCACATGTCCCGGTTTATACGCCTCTTCATTTTCTACTAGTTCGCCATTTTCATCTCTTTTGTACTGACTCCCTATAAAATTTTGAAAGTAAGAAGAACCTACCTTTGCAGTGTTTTCAAACAAAACATCCGTGTTCTCTCCATACCAGTCAAAATCTTCTGTTATATTGACAGTCGGAATCGGAAATGTAAAAGGCTGACCGGTTTTATCTCCCTCGGTCATAATCTCATAATAGGCTCTGTTTATTTGGTTCATCTCAGGCTGAAAATGTTTGTATGTCATATCTTCAAGTCTTTTGCAACCGCGTTCATTCGCTTCTTTTAAAAGAGAGCTGTCAAAGCTATCTTTTAGCAAGTGTATCTGTTTTCTTGTTGGAATTTGCTCTTTTAAATCCTCCGGAACACTCCAGTCGATTGTAATGTTTGTAAATGGTGATTGTCCCCAGCGGGCAGGTACGTTTAAGTTGTAGACAAAACTTCTTATAGCTTTTTTAATATCTTTATAGGAGAGTTTGTCTTTGAAAACATAAGGTGCCAAATAGGTGTCAAATGATGAAAAAGCTTGTGCACCAGCCCATTCACTTTGTAAAATTCCTAGAAAGTTTGCCATTTGACCGAGCGCTTCTCTGAAATGTTTTGGAGCATCACTCTCAACTCTGCCTCGCACGCCATTAAAACCCTCATCAAGAAGAGCTCTTAAGCTCCAACCGGCACAATATCCGGTTAGACAATCAAGATCATGGATGTGATAGTCTCCGTTTCTATGAGCATATCCCTCCTCTTTTGAGTAAATTTTATCTAGCCAATAGTTTGCTATGACTTTTCCTGCCGTATTGTTGACTAAACCGGCATTGGAATAACCTGTATTTGAGTTTGCTTTGATTCTCCAGTCGGTTCCATTTATGTACTCTTCTATTGTTTCACTAGAGTTTACATAAGTAGTATCCTCTTCAATCAGCTTGTCTCTTTGCATCTTATGCATGTGGCGATAGAGTAAAAATGAACGCATCACTTCAAAATATCTTGCTTTATACAACTCTTTTTCTATTAAATCCTGTATATCTTCAACTGCAACAACTCTTTTACTTTTGAGTTGCTCTAAAACATTAAAAAAAACTGAACTATCGTAAATAACGTGCTGAGATTTAAAAGCCTTTTTAATTGCATCTTCAATCTTGTAAGAGAAGAACTCTTTATAAGAACCGTCTCTTTTTAAAATATTTTTAACCATACGTATTTCCTAAACTGTTTTGAGTAGTTTATTGCAATATGAATTAAGTATGTATAACAAAAAAGGTCACGTGTTTGTCACACCTCTTTGCTGTAAAGAGATAATAATTGAATAATTCTATTTAGATTAATAAATATTTTACATTTATTTGGATACAATTCCCGTCCGCTTTGCTGTTTTAACAAAACAAAAGAATATTTCTATCTATATATACAATATATTGATAAAAGTATTGGCAAGCATAAATATTGCTAGCCTGCATGCAGCAAAGACGAACAAAAGAGAAATAGTTAGGCTAATTAGAGGGGTTTCTCCTCTCACCGGTTAGGTGTAGCTTTAGTGACTCAACAAAATTCGGACATGTTCAAATTTTGTGAGATAAATGAATAAGGACTTTCAATGAAAGTAAGAGCTTCAGTTAAGAAGATGTGTGACGATTGCAAAATCGTTAAGAGAAAAGGCATTGTAAGAGTAATCTGCAAAACAGCTAAACATAAACAGAGACAAGGATAACCATGGCTCGTATATCTGGTGTTGATTTACCTAAAAAGAAAAGAGTAGAGTACGGATTGACGTATATCTATGGGATTGGTCTTCATGCTTCTCGTCTAATTTTAGATGCGACTGGTATTGACTATAACAAAAGAGTTTTCGAATTGAACGAAGCAGATGTAGCAGCAATTACTGCAGAAATCCGTGCAAGCCATATGGTGGAAGGTGATTTACGTAAGAAAGTTGCTATGGATATTAAGGCACTTATGGATTTAGGTTCATATCGTGGTCTACGTCACCGTCGTGGTCTTCCATGTCGTGGTCAAAAAACAAAGACAAATGCGCGTACTCGTAAGGGTAAACGTAAAACTGTCGGCGCAGCGTAAGGGATTAGTATATGGCAAAGAGAAAAGCTGTTAGAAAAAAAGTAGTAAAGAAAAATATTGCACGTGGTATCTGCCACATATCTGCA
>MNYP01000165.1 GCA_001873135.1 Helicobacteraceae bacterium CG2_30_36_10 | reverse complement strand
TTTTTTTCTAGGTAGTACGCAACATCTAGCTTTGCAATATCACCTATATTTTTGAGCATTCCATTTTCTAGCTTTGATTTTTGTAACTCTTGCTGGAGTTCATGAAGCGTAGTTGCTGTATAAAAATTTAGAACCTCTTTTTTGATAAAGGGCTCTTGCCCGTCAAGAAGTTGAATGTTGTAAATTTCTGAACAAGGTATAAGTATTTTGCCTAAAATGTCAAAAGTGTTTTTGTCAAGCACAAGTATTTGTGCTTCTTCGCTGTTGTCATCAATGTTTCTTGATTTACTTAGTCCAACATATAGATTATTGCCATCTATACAGATTGCACGGGTATAACTTCCAAAAGTGATTTCGTCTATTAAATTATTTTTATGATCAAACTTTTTAAGAGACTTTTTTTCAGAGTCACATATATATAAATGTTCGCCGTCAAATTTAGGAGAATGTGGTTGTGAGAGTTTGTCTATAAGAACTACTTCACTCTCAACATCTATCAAAAAACCATTATTTAGCGTTTTGCCTTTATAGTTGTAGTGCTCTTTAAAATTACAAAATGCACTTACACATACTCGGTCATTGATAACTTCTAAACAGTTTAAGTGCCATGCATCACCCTCTCCGTCAAACTTGTAGCGTTTTTGGATTTTATACGATGCATCTAATGTAACTACTTCGTTTGTTCCTGTAGAAACTACATAAAGCAGGTCTTTAAAAACAAGTAAATCGTGGATGTCACTTAGCTCTCTAAGGATAATTGAAACATAAGAGTTGTCTTCGTTATATACAAGAAACTCTGTAAAATCAGAATGTTGAACCGACCTAATGAGTTTGTTTTGAAAATAGTGCATGCCTGTAGTACCCGAGTGGTCTACTCTGTGAGCTTTGCCTTTTAGAACCTGAACTAAACCCCCGTCAGTGTTTGGGCAGCTTACAAGTAAGTTAATATTGTCAATATTTAGCATGTGTGTCCTTTTTTCATTTTTGCTCCATTTGTTCTAGAATCGTCTGTTTAAGTTGAATAATTGCCGGACCGGTTGGTCTAAGTTCAAGTGCTTTTGAGATAATTTTATCTGCATTGTGAAGATCTCTTTTGTGTAAAAGCAATGTTGCAATATCACGCAAGAAATCTGGTTCTTTGTATTTTCCTTCTGCCATGTTGTTCAGCTGGCCTTGTGAAAACCAGGGTTCACTTTTGTTTGGAACAGCTTCTGTATCAATATCAAACCATTTTGCAAGGTTTAGCACATCGCACGAAAGATTTTGTTGATGCTTTAGATGTTCTAAGATTCTTGAGTGCATGTAACTATAACTCTGAGGTTGTTCTTTTTTGAAATGCTCGACTATGCTCAAAATGTCGTATATCTTGTTTTTATATAAATATTTGTTTTGTTTGTACTCTCTGTTTACATCATCTTCTTGGTTCAAGATTATCATGCCGTACTCTAATAATTTAGTTTTAACTTGCTTGAACTTTTCATTGAGTACAGTGTATATGTCACTTGAGAGCTGGTCAACTAAAGTATATATCTCTTGTTTTTCATCAGAAAGTTTTTGAAGCGTCCAGTCTATTTCGTAGTTTTCTTTGTTGTTTTCTTTGTCAAGAATATGGTTGAGTACCCTTTTAAATTCAAGTTCTGCTAATGTGTAGCTTCTGTTTATTTGTTGGAACTCTTTTGGTTTAACGTTTTGGATGGTTTTTGTGTCTAGCCCTATGTGTGTTAAAAAAACTTCTTGTATAGAGTGTTTTTTGAAGTAGTCTAAGTCGTACTCTAAAATAGTCATATTATCTTTACCGAAGAGCTCTGTCCACTTCCCATAGACTCCGCTACCCATCATGTTCGTACTGAGTGCTTTGTTGCATACTTCGCCCAAAGGCATTGTATCGAAGTGTCTTTTTACGCTTTGGTTGTAGCTAGAGAGTATTGCTTCTAATGGCTCTCTAAAAAAAGATATTATTTTGCAGTTGTAGCCCTTTGTGAGAGCGTGAAATCTTCCGTGGTAATTGAACAATGATTCTGCAGAGAGAAGAAGCGTCATATTTTTTTCTTGTGCTAAGGCGACGTAGCTTTTAAAAATAACCTCAGCTTTCTCGATTTCATTATTGACTAGACTCAAGCCAAACAAAGAGTGCCCGCCGGATATACCATTTTTGTCAAGTTCATGCTCTGGGTAATAAAAATTATGCTTTGCAAGTACATCTCTGTTTTGTAACAAAAATTTTTGAATAGCTGAAGAGCCCGTTTTGCCGGCACCAATATGTACGATGATGTCGTATTTCTTTATGCAAGAATCTTCTTTGTTTTGTGTTTTTGCTGATTTAAAAAAGTTGATGATTTTTTTCATTTATGCATCTATTCCAAAATTTTCATTTTTGTTTGTGAGGTTGCGATTATACAGTGCATCTTCTTCAAGTTTGCTTTTCCATTTGTTTTTCATAAATGCAACTTCTCGTTGCTCTCTTTCTTGCTTTTGCGGAGTATCGTTAGTGCCTCTGCTTAGAGACTCATGATGATAAAGTTCCGCATACGGTGTCCAAAGATTTCTATAGCCTTTTTCTTTTAGTTTAAGGCAAAAGTCTACATCGTTAAAAGCTACTTTTAGTCCATCTTCTTCTAGTCCGCCTACTTCTTCATAAAGACTTTTGCGTACTGCTAGACATGCTGCTGTTACAGCAGAGTAGTTTTGGATGATTTTTAGGCGGCTAAAGTAGCCATGCTGACTTTTTTCAAAATATTTATGGGCATGTCCTGCTACTCCACCGATGCCTAGCACTACCCCCGCATGCTGAATGGTGTTATTGTCGTAGTAAAGTTTCGCACCCACGGCACCTATCTCTTCTCTTGAAGCATGTTGCACCATCTCACCTAGCCACTCTGGGCTTATAACCTCTACGTCGTTGTTCATAAGCACAACTACTTCACCCTTGGCATGTGAAACTGCGTAGTTGTTGATAACGGAGTAGTTAAAAGGTTGATGATATTCTAAGATCGTTACATTTTCGTAAGCTTTTATTTTTTTAAAATAATTTAAAGTTTTTTGGCATGTGGTTTCGTTATCTATAACAATGATTTCATAGTTTGTGTAGAGAGTTTTAGTTCGGATGCTCTTTATGCATTTGCTGAGTATTTCGTAGCCGTCTCGTGTGGGGATGATGATGCTTACCAAAGTGTTAGCTAGTGGGTAATTCACTTTGTAGGTGTTAGGCAACAATCCATCTTCGACAACTACTAAAGGGTTTTTCTTTGTAAAATAATCTTGAAGTGCTCTCAAACCTGCCATGTGTGCGTACGCTTTTTCCCCTGTGCCATATGCTGTTGAGCCTTTGATGGCTCTCCAGTGGTAGAGCACTTTTTCTACTCTGTCAATCTCTTCGTAGCTTATGTAGCCCAGTGCGCGCAAAAGTAGGTCGTAGTCTTGGCTTCCCTCATACCCTTTGCGAAGCCCGCCTATGGCATCGACTACATCTTTTTTTATGAAAGTTAGATGGCAGATGTAGTTTTGAGAGAAAAACATGTCAGGATTCCAGCCTGACTTGAAGTGCGGGTTGGTGCGGTTGTCGTCTTCGTCGATTTTGTCTTCGTCAGAGTAGATGAGTTTTAGTTTTGGGTCGGTGTTTAGTTTTTTTACCATCTCATAAAGAGCGTTGGGTGAGAGAGTGTCATCGTGGTCTAAAAATGCTACATACTCTCCCGTGGCAAGAGTAAGCGCCGTGTTGCTCGCTTCGCTAATGTGACCGTTTGTTTTTCTGTAAGTGACTTTTATGTTGGCATGTGCTTTTTCGTATGCATCTATAAGACTAAGAGTGCTTTGGCTGGTTGAAGCATCATCAGCGATACAAAGCTCCCAGTTGGAGTAGGTCTGAGCCAGCACCGAGTCAAACATTTTTTTTAGATACACCGCGTTAGTATTGTACACAGGAGTTACAATGCTTATGAGTGGGTTGTGTTGAAGATGTGGAGCTTCTAAAACATCGTACTCATTTTGAACAATCCACTCTTGGTAGAGTTTGTGATGGTCTACTTTTTTACTATGGGCAAAATCAGGGTAAAGCGCATAGTACTCTTTGTCTACCCTATCAATCATTCCCTGCTTGCCATATTTTTTATGACGAGCATGTGACTTAGCTATTATACGAAATGGATTTCTACTTCTGTCATGCCACATGATTAGCATTATTTTTTTAACGTACAAACTATTTACTCCATTTCACAAAATTTTAGTGTCTATATTTTTTTTAAGTTTTTATTTGAGGTGGAAGTCTACCTATAAATATATATAATTCTGGTTAAACCCCAACCTATTTATATTAATATAAAATTTGCTATAATCCAACTCATTTTACAATTTGGACTTCCATGAAAAAACGAACATCTTTTAGTATATTTTTATCGGTAGTAAGTGCACTTTTTTTAAGAGAGGTACAAACTCGTTTTGGGACAAAAAAACTTGGTTATTTGTGGGCAGTTATAGACCCGATGGTAAAGGTTATTGTATTTTCTCTTATGTACCTTGCTGTTGGAACAAAGATGCAAGGAATTGATTTTCCTGTGTTTTTAGCAACTAGTTTTTTGACATATAACTTTTTTTCAGCTGTTATGAATAACTCTATGCCAGCGTTTGATGCAAACAGAGCTCTATTTAGCTACAAACAGGTCAAACCAATAGACACAATATTTTCTCGCTTTTTTATAGAGTTTTTGGTTATGAGTGCAACTGTTATAATTTTTATATGTTTTGGACTTTATTTTGACTTAAATTTAGCTGTAAAAGACTTTAATCTAGTCATTTTGTCCATTATATGGTTTGGTATTTTCGGTCTTAGTTTGGGAATATTATTTGCAATAATAAATACTTTTTATGAAACATTTGGAAAAATTATTAACTTTACTTCTATGCCTTTATTCCTTTTATCCGGTCTTTTATACACTGTTGACTCCTTACCGCCTATTGCAAGAGATATCATTTTATATAACCCTATTGTACACTTTATTGAAATGATACATGGCAATTATTTTTCTGTTTTAAATACAGACTATGTTGACTATGAATATATGATATTTTGGACGATAATTCCACTTTTTTTGGGTTTGCTCTTTTATGCACGTGCTGAGAAAAAGATTATAGCTTCATGATTGAACTAAAAAATGTAACCAAGTATTTTAAAACTGAAGGTGAAAAAAAATACATCTTAAAAAATGTAACTTTAACTATACCATCTCATGTCAACTTAGGTATTTTAGGTAGAAATGGTGCTGGAAAATCAACACTACTAAGAATGTTAGGCGGGATTGACTTTCCAACGGTCGGCACTATCTCTTCACCAAATACTTTTTCTTGGCCTATGGGCTTATCAGGTGGATTTCAAGGCTCAATGACGGGCAGACAAAATGTAAAATTTGTTTGTCGTATTTATGGTAAAACAGTTAAAGAGATAAATGAAGTTATAGAGTTTGTTCAAGAATTTGCAGAGATAGGTCATTATTTTGATATGCCTATTAAATTCTACTCTAGCGGTATGAAGTCAAGACTAAGTTTTGGGTTAAGCTTAGCTTTTGATTTTGATTATCTCATAATCGATGAAACACTCTCTGTAGGCGATGAAAATTTCAAGAAAAAAGCTAAAAAAGCATTAATGAAAAAGATAGAAAACTCGAATGTACTCTTAGTTAGCCATTCCATGAGTGATTTAAGAAATATTTGTGATGCCGGCATCTTAATTGATGATGGGAAAATATTTTATTATGAAGATATTGAAGATGCTATTAACGCATATCATGGTATAAATGCTTCTTTGCCTATGGGTCAAAATAATGCACCATCTTCTAGTGCTATTCTTTGTAGTGATGGTAAAAACTTTGATACTATAAATATTGCTGCTAACTTTTACAAAGTTCGACCTATGAGTATTGTGCAAGCATTAAATGAAAATAATGGCTCAAATATATACTTGAAAAAAGTTTTTTGGAGAGACGGTCAAAACAAACTTCCATTCCAAACTTGGCAAAACACTATAGAAAAAGAGACTATCATATCTTCTGATGGTGTGATTTTTGTAAATGCTTTAGAAGCTTCACTTTTTTATATGGACAGAATTCCAAAAGCAAATATTGATAAAATGCATGTTGAAGAAGTTATGAACAAAGAAGATGGAATTTCTAAAAAACTAAATGTCAAATTTTATTATCTAAGTGAGTATAAATGAAAGAAATCAAAAAAAAGTTAAATAGCAGGGTTGTCTTTAGTGCTATTTTTGTGTTGCTGAGTCTGTATTTTTTAGTAATAAAATCAGAACTTTACGAATCTAAAACTACTCTTATGGTTCGTGACCTTAGCTCTTCGCCTTCGACTTCTAGTCTTGGACTAAGCATTTTAGGTGTTGGTTCTTCTTCACAACTACAAGACTCTATGGTTGTTCAAGAGTACCTTATGTCATTAGATATGCTTTTGCTTTTAGATAAAGAGTTTAAACTTGCAAAGCATTACAAAAGTGATGCGCTAGATTTTATAGAGCGTTTATCAAAAGATGCAACTTTGGAGGAAATCTTGAAGTTTTACCAAAAACGGCTTCTTATAAACTATGATGAAATTTCAGGTTTACTTCATCTTTCATATGCACACACAGACCCAAAAATAGCTAAAGAGATTTTGGAGTCTATGGTCAGTAACGTTGAACGTGAGCTCAATGAGTTTAATCGTCGAAAAGCCATAAAGCAATTAAACTTTATAGAAATAGAGTACGACAAAAATAAGAAAAAAATGGCTGAATCTTCTAAAATACTAGAAGAGTATCAAAACGAACATCTTCTTCTTGACCCTGAAAATAAGGCAACTTCTTCTAGTGCAATTATTGCAAACTTAGAAGCGACACTTACTCAAAAACGTATAGAGTATAAAACCAAAAGTACATACTTAAATAGTGACAACTATGAAATAGTACAACTTAAAACAGAAATAAGTGAAATAGCTCGCTCATTAGCTGATGCAAAAAAAGGTTTAACGGGAAGTAGTGAGGGCAGATTGAATAAGATTTTATTTGAGTATGAGAGACTTAAAATGCAGGTAGAGTTTGACATAGAAGTATATAAAAATACTCTTATTCAACTTGAGACAACTAAACTGGATGTTCTCAAAGAAGCTAAGACGCTTAGTGTAGTAAGTAAACCCAACTTACCGGACGGCTACACCTACCCCAATAAACCTAAAGTGTTTGTAACTTTGCTCATCATAATGTCGCTAATGTACGGAATCTTTTCAATGCTCGGTGCTATAATCAGAGATCATAAGGAATAAAAAATGATAAAAAACATACTCATCACTCTCATACTAACTGCAGCTCTCTATGCAGTTGAGCTCTCAAACTTAACTGATACCACTTCAGGTGATTCAAATAGCTCTGTTATACAAGAGTCTACTCAAGTCTTTGGTTACAACCTTTTTAATGGCAGTTTTTCTAAAAATACGCAATACCGTTACAATCCTGAGTATCTTATAAGCATAGGCGATACTATAAACCTAAAAATGTGGGGTGCTTTTGACTTTGAAACTAAAGTAAATGTTGATTCTCAAGGAAACATCTTTATTCCTAAAGTGGGAACTGTGAATGTGTTGGGAATGAGAAATGATCAACTTAGTATAAGTATAGAAAATACTATAAAAAAAGTCTTTAAAAAAAGTGTATATATTTATGCTGACCTTGAGTCGTATCAGCCGGTAAGTATTTTTGTAACGGGAGCTGTAAATAAACCCGGTTTATATGAGGGTCTCTCATCTGACTCTATCATACAGTTTATAGACAAGGCCAAAGGCATCGACGCTGAAAGTGGAAGTTACAGAAAAATCAAAGTGCTTCGTCAAAATAACGAGATATACAATGTTGATTTGTATACTTTTTTACTCAGTGGTTCACTCGAACTCTTTCAATTTCATATGGGGGATGTAGTAGTTGTCGAGAGTGTTGAAAACTACATAGAGATTACAGGAGATGTGAAGAGACCTTATAGGTTTGAGATGCTTAAAAGTTCCGTTACTCTTGGAGAGGTTTTAAATGTAGTTCTGCCAAACCCAACCTTAACTAATTTTACTGTTACAAAATACAACCAAGACAACGAGCAAAACATAGCAATCTTTGCAATAAAAGACAATTTAGCTATGAAAATTTATAGTGGTGAAAGTATAAACTTTATTCCTGACCACAACTCTAAAAATATTGAAGTTGAGATTAGCGGCGAACATGGAAATATTCATAATCTTGTAGTTAAAAAAGGGACTTCACTTAAGGAAGTTTTTGAGACAATTGTTATGACAGATATGTCAGATACTACATCTTTTCAGCTCTATAGAAAAAGCATAGCCATACAGCAAAAAAGTTTACTAGAAGCTCAGTTAAATGACCTAGAAGCAAAAACACTAACCGCCGGTTCTTTAACTACTGAAGAAGCTACCATCCGAAAACAAGAAGCAGAATTGGTTATGAACTTTATACAAAGAGCTAAGCAAGTTGAGCCAAAAGGTCAAGTTGTTATAAATGAAGATAGTAATTTGTCTCAGGTGTTTTTAGAAGATGGTGACAATATTTACATACCAAAGAGAAGCCATATGGTTGTTGTTCAGGGAGAAGTTATGCTTCCTAGTGCGCAAACATACGTGGAGGGTATGCGCTTTGATGATTATATAAACTCATGTGGCGGGTATAGCGTGAGAGCAAATAGTGAAAATATATTAATCATACAAAAGAATGGGAAAGTTCATAGCTATGATGCAGATTCTATGTTTAGAAGTGATTATAAAATCAATCCGGGTGATTCTATTTTAGTTCTTGGAAGAGTCGATACGAAATACTTACAAGTTGTAAAAGATATAACTCAGATAGTTTACCAGCTAGCTCTAGGTGCAGCTGTTGTTCTTAGATACTAAGCGTCAAATTTAAAAGCAGGAACAGCTCCATAAAAACTACCATTTAATTGGGTGTTTTCTATGACATAGAAACGGTATTTTTCCAATAACTCCATATCTGGAGATTCTTGTCTTTGCCAGAAGTCACAAAGCTTCATGTCTTTACAAGTTAAACCCTCTATGTTATAAATGGCATTACCCAGTGTGATTGTCGGAGTTTGATGATAAAGTGATGATAACCCGACTGTACTGTTGATAGTAATAGTTCCCTTGGCATTTTGTAAACATGTTGGTAAATGTATATCGTAAAGGACTAACACTTTTTCTTGTACTCCCAAAAGAGAGGCTTGTTGCGTAATAAAATTTTTATAGCTTTTTCTGCCTCTGTCTACCGGATGGTGCTTGAAAACAAGCCAAGCATCCGACTTGCCATTTGCAAAAGAAGTTAAAACTTCTATGATAAATGCTTCTATAGATTTATATCCGGAGTGCTCTAGTATTTGAAAATCTGCATGCGTCTGAAGTGGAACAAAAAAGTATTTATTTGATAGTTCGTTTTTTATAATATCTAAGTACTTACTCTCATAAAAAGGGTAAATCAATTTTCTATATAAACTGGTTATTCCATAAAAAGACTCTTTTATAGCTGAAAAATCTCTATGATGTTTATAGTTAGGATATCTGAAATGAAAAATATTTGAAAAAAGATAGTAAACAGCTGAACTCATTACCATCATGAAGGGAGAATAATTGACATCTAGTGGTTTCTTTATATGAGTTATTTGAACTTTTTCATAAAAATCTTTATCTCGGCTAATACTGCTAAAGTCATTTACTCCATACTTTTCCATAGTTATATAATATGGACGTATATAACCCTCTTCAAAAACAAAAACTTCTACTCCTAGTGTTTTAGCAACTTTTATAGAGATTCTTTGATAAGATCTGCAATCACCAAAAAGCAATATTTTATCTATCTTTTCTTTTTTTAAAAACTCTGTTATAAAAGCAGTGTAATTGTCTATAGTATCTCTATATGGAGTATAGTTGTAATGGTTTGAGAAAAAACTATCACCTGCGTTGAAGCCTATTTTGTAAGTAGTAGCTCCACTTTTTCTAAATAGAATATCTAATTTTTTAAAGAAATTCCCCATTGGACCTTGGAGAAATAAAATGTTTTTATTTTTAATAGTACCTATAGTATTCATATTTTAAACTTCATTTTTTTAGGAGCATTATACGCAAAAGTAGCTGTGATTTTCTACTGATGAAGTTACGAAATTTAACTTTCACTCTATATAACAAAGAAGCACTGTATATTTTTCTTTCTTCTTCTAGTCCTATTAAAAAATCTTCAACTTCACAAGCACTCAAGGAAATCGGATGAATATACTGCGGGTATAAAAGAAGTGTAGCTGCGATTAGCTCATCTACATGCAGTTTTCTTGCCCGTCTTGTCAGGGTGTTTTTGTCTTGCGTGAGTCCCCAGCCGGCATAAAACGGCATGCCATATGTAAAAACTTTTTTGTCTCTCATAAGAGCTTCAAATCCAACCAAAGATGTCATAGTATGCACTTCATCACAAACCTCAAGCACACTGTCCAGCCCAACCTCTGTTACAACGCTATCGGCATATTTCAGTGCCGTGTTTTCCTCTATATTGCCAACCCTGTTACCTACTAATACATCTGGATGCGGCTTATATATGATGTATGCGTCTTTAGCATTTTGGCGAGCTTGAGTCAAAAGCTCTAAGTTAGTCATGCCTGATGCCCCATAGCGTATAGAAGCATCATCTTCAACTTGACCGGGAACTAAGACTACTCTTTTGTTGTTTGGAATATCTAACTTTTTGTTTTCATACAGGTTATACTTTGAGAGTTTTTTGTCTATAAGATACTCTTTTAGCTTTTTGGTTCTTGCTAATAATGCCTCATCAAAAACAGTTGTTTGCAAAATATGCTCTAAATCACTTTGCTCAGTAGGGTCAAAGTAGATTCCTCTTGAGTCAATAACAAGTGAATATGGTTGCGTTAAATCAGAACCTAGTCCAATAGAACGGATAAAACCATCTTCAACTCTGTACAGCTCTAAAGCATTTTTAGCTGCAAACTCTTCTATAAGCGGAAAACTTTTTTTGCCCCATATGTAGATGCCAGACTTTTCATTTAGCCCTTTTTTCATTGCTAGACTAAAGTAATTTTTCTTAAAAAAAGGATTTACAAAGATAACACTCTGCGCATCAAGTTTATGCAAGAAAGGCTTCATAAACTCATGCTTCCAGTGTGAAAATCCAAAAAAATAGTTCATTATTTAAAGCCTTTAAAATGGTAAGATAAGCCAAATGTAACATCAGCTTCATTATTTATGTCTTGGTATAGTGTTTTGGTTAAAAAAATATGCCTATGTAACTTTCATTTCTTATGGCGAATTATAACAGATGAGAGTAGCTGCTGAACTTTTTGTCATTACTTTCATAAGGTGCATAAGAGTATTGATAAGCAAAAAGAAAATCTGCTTTACTGTGATAATGAAATGGTACTAAATATGTAAGAGGAAGTTTATTTGCTAGATAAAAGAAATATCTTATCTTTTGAGAAGTTATGTCTAAAGAGAGGTCTCTATCCCCATTTAATGTTATAGCAAAATTTCCTATCCATGAAACCTTGTCATAATTTTTTTGCAACTGAGTCCCAGACATTATGTCTATTTTTCCACTTGTAAATCCGTCGTTTTCATTACCTGCAGGAAGTTTAACTCCAACATTTGTGAACATAAAAAAGCCATCACTTTCATAAAGGGCCAACTTTAGTTCTACCTGCGGATTACCTGATGCGAAGTAGGCTTTATCTTTTTGGATTTTGTCTGTAACTTGATAGCTCAGTTGATTATCAATATGTTCTTCGTTTTCTCTCGTTGTGTTTATGCCAAGTGTAGAGTGAACATAATCTAAAGATTTGTCTAAAAAACCTTTGGAGACATAATAAGCAGGATAATTAAAAGAGAGTTCTAAGGAACTTGAAATCGGATAATAATATGTCAGCTCAAGAGTCGTTATTTCAAAGTCCGCTATAAGGTTTTCGCTTTTTTGAAATATATTTGATTGCGATACATCAACATTTATACTATCTCTTTTTTTAATCATCGCAGAGTTAGTGTATGGACGATAAAAAACTAACTGATTTATATACTGGTTTGTTGAGTGTATAGGGGAAACGAACTCTTGTGAAAAGGCTTGTATTGCCAAGGAGAAAAGAATAATACATATTTTTGCAATCTGATACAAGTTATCGTGACCATATATCTGTCTCTACATATGTATGACCGGGTTGATAGAACTCAAATAAATTTTTCAGTATATTAATCTCGCTTCTCTGTGCTAAGTTAGATAAACTTATGCCAATGCCGGCGTAAATATGTTGACTGCTGTCGGCGGTAGTATCATAGCTACGAAACCCTCTGGAATAATATCCGACTTGCAACTCAATTAGACTCCAGTATGTATTTTTTAGTGACTCAAAACCGGCAACTTTAAATGCTGCAAGATGTTTCATGCCTGAATAATCAGTAGTATTATCGCCATCACTTAAATAGCCGGAAGATGGAAGATACTCTAATCTAATGTCTATAAAATCGTCTGCTCTAGGATTTGCCCGAAGTAAATACGCCATGCCAGCGCCAAGTGCATCTGCCAATAAATCTTCTTTTGAAAAACCATAAGCACTAGTACCGTCTCCAACTTCGAGAAGAGTCATAGCCAACATGCCCGATAGTGAACCTGCCAAAGATGCTTCTTCTAGACTCCAGCCTCGATCTTCCATGCGTGAAGCCATTATACGAGAAAGAAGATATGTCATATAAAAATGTCCCGTTTTATCGGAACCTCCGGTATCGGAGTCTTTCTCGAACCAATCTTCTCGTGTAATATGAAAAGACTTTTCTCCCCACTTCCAATACTTTAAGCCCCAAGCGGCAATGAGAACATCTACGGCCAAATGATCAACCACTAAGCCCGTTATAGGGTCTTTAGTTATCAGAGTATAATCACTCATTGTCTTAGAGGAAGAATTTATATTTGCTGTCCATTGGGCATGCAACAGTGAAGTAATAATAAGTGACAATAAATATATCGCTACTCGCATAAATAAAACCGCCTATAAAATTACAATTTATTTTGTTAAATTATATCATAATTAATAAAAAGCTTGATTTAAGATTTTAAGGGAAATGAAACGAGTGTAATTGTGTGGTGGTTTTTGTGTAAAATGCAAACAGCACCGCGATCGCAGGTGCTGTTTATAGGTATTCTCTTAAACTTTATGAAATAAATTACTTTAAATAGATCAAATTGGGTATAACAAATTACATATTTGTTAAATACTAGAAAAAAGTTAAGAATTAAATGTGTGGGAAATAATTTTTAAGTAAATATGGTGCGCCCGACACGATTCGAACGTGTGACCGCTGGTACCGCAAACCAGTGCTCTATCCAGCTGAGCTACGAGCGCACACCATTCTCTAATTAGAGGGTGGAATTATATCTGATTAAGCTTATAATATTATAAAGTGCAACTTATTCTTTTAATTCATTCAATAATTTCTGCATTCTTTCTTCTTGAAGAAACAATTCATGATTTTTTCTTACGTATGCTTGAAGTAAAATTTTAAGATCATTATTTCCTTCAAGATTGAAATCAGACGCCATTTTTTGTTCTAAAAAAAAAGCAAAATCACCTCCAACATCAACATCAAAACGACGACCGCCAATATGTAAACCTAGTTTTTTACTCATAATATTTTTAGCCTAACATACTTTCTATTTTATTTACGATTTCCTCTATTTCTACATCTTTCATAACATTTTCTTCAATCAGTCTTTCTATCTCTTGATTTTTTACTTCTTTTTCTGCTTTTAGAGTAATGAGTTCCGTACGAAGTACTTCATTTTCACTTTTAAATGAGTGATATTGCTGTAATATTTGTGAAACTTTATCACTTAGTTTTTCTAAAGTTGTTTGATTATCCATGGTGAGTCCTATTTTTATTGTGTAAATATAATTCTATCACAAAAATAGAGGCAATTAGAATTCTTTTAAAACTTAGTTTTATTTTTTAATCATTTATTATAATAAAAGTTAAATTAAGTTAGTATATTTGAATGGTAAAAAAATAAAACTGCAAATAGAAAAAAAATGTGTATAGTTTCATTTATGATTAAAAAATTAAAGGATTTTAATGGCAAATTTAATAGTAAACAAACAATCACTTAAGCCTTTTACAATAGCTACAAAACCTATTATTGAAGAGTATCTTGCAAAGTTAGATGTAGAACTTAGCGACTACACTTTCGCTGCCAATTTTATTTGGCTTGCCAACAGCAGTGGCTTTTATGCAATCATAAATAAGTGTTTTTGTCTTTTTATAATGACGGGCGGAGAACTTACGATGCTCTTGCCTCCTCTGGGAAAGAAAAAACACATTACAGCTGCGATAGTTAAATGTTTTGCGATTATGAATGCTAACAACAGTTCATACTATTACGCTCGTATTGACTATGTGCAAAGTGCTATGATTGAAGAATTTCTTTTAGAAACTGATGAAGCACAAAGTATGTTTGAGATGCTCGAGTCATACATAATTGAGAAAAAGTTAGTTGATTATATTTACGAAATAAATGCACTTATAGATTTAAGAGGAAACTCTTACCATACTAAGCGTACTGAGATAAATAAATTTATTAAATCTTATCCTGATCATGTGATAGAAAAACTAGACAGTGTTAAACATAGAGAAGACATAATGAATTTGTTTAGTAAATGGGTTTCCGACAGGGTAAAATACATGCCTAAAGAAGAAGCCGAAGTTTTCTTAGAGGGAATTCATCAAGAGCGACATGCTGTAAAACAGATGCTAAAATATTATGAAGAGTTAAACCTCATCGGTTTAGTTATTTATATAAACGATGAACTCAAAGGTTTTACGGTTGGTGAGAAAATTAATGACATAACCGCCACTGTAATCATTGAAAAAACAGATTTTGAGGTTTTGGGATGTGCCCAGTTTATCTTTAGAGAATTTTCCAAAATGCTAAAAGAGTTTTATGCCTCTGAGTATATCAATGTCGGTGATGATATGGGATTTGAAAACCTCCGTAAGGTTAAAATGTCTTATCGTCCATTTAAACTTGTGCCAAAGTATACAATTTACCAAAAATGACAATCAGAAAATCACTGCCTAGCGATGCAACAGCTCTTTATAAGCTAGAGCAGGAACTATTTAGTGCAGAAAATTTTCCACTCTCAAGAGGCTCATTTGTTTATCATATTAAAAACAATTTGCTTTATGTTGCAGAGATGGACGGCGTGATAGTGGCTTACGTATTAGTGCTAATAAAACGCTCCGATGCAAAGCTTTATTCCATAGGTGTTTCACAATCGTGCAGAGGAAAAAATATCGCTCAAGAACTTTTGACGAAAGTAATCCAAGAGCTTACATCATTAAAGTTTACTAAGCTACTTTTAGAAGTACGTACCGATAATGAAGCGGCAATCTCTTTATACGCTAAGCTAGGTTTTCATACAGTGAAATTATTAAAAAGATTTTATCTCGATGGCTGCGATGCCCATCTTATGGAATTAAATTATGCCGACAAAACACTACATTTATCTTTATAAATCATTAGGCAATTCTAAACTTCTTAAACTTCAGGTCATTGTTTTATTTTTAACTACCTATATTGACTGGGTTTTAATGCCCTTCATTACTAAACTCGAGGGGCTGTATTTACCGGTTCTAGCCATAAGTTTTTATATGCTGATTGGTGCGACTGATGGCTTAATTCAACCACTGTTTAAAAAAGTAAAAATCTATAAGATATATCTGTTTGTTATTATCTTAGATATAACCCAGATGCTAAGCTATTTTTTATCTGATGTTAATATGGTGGTTTTCACGTACACAATATTAAGTATATTCACACTTCAAGCAATCACATTTGAAATATCAAGAATTCACACAATAGACTTTATGAAAGAGGAAATAGAGATTAAAGATTACCTAATGTTGCGCTCATTTGTAGTATCCGTGGCTATTATTGGAGGGGCTGTGAGTGCAATGGTTCTTGACTACTTTGATGCTAAGTTAATCACAACGTTATACACACTCGGAATTTTAGGTTTTTTTGCAATTTTAATCGAATACAAACTTTACAAAAAGTTGAAAACAATCGTACAAGAGGAAGATACTATAACAGAGAAACAAAGAACTTTGTTAAATGAAAAAATAACTCTGAACTGATTTCCACATGCCGACTCTTTGTTAAAAGAACTTGGCATGTGGAATTTCTTTTGAGATTAAACTTTCTTAAACTGCTTTTTTAGCAATTTTTTTAGCTGCTTTTTTAGTTGTAGGCTGTTTAGCAATAACTTTTTTCACTGCTTTTTTAGCAACTTTTTTAGATGCGTCTGCTTTTTTTACTACTTTTGCAACTACTTTTTTAATTGCTTTTTTCTTTAATTCTTTTGCCATTGGTGGCTCCTTGAATATATTTTTACTACTTTTAGTAATAAATTATAGTGATTATATAGCTTTTTACTTAACTTGTCAAGTCTATCAGGAGACAAGGAATGTAATTTTAACAACTATATCACTATAATTGCGCTTCAATACATTATTGCCCTAGAAGGCAAAAGAATTAAGGAAAATAGCGATGCTAAAAATGATGATAGGTTTTTTTAAAGATTTGTGGAAATATCGGGATCAGGTAAAAAAACAAGATAGATGGATTCAAAAATATACCACACAGAAAAATTATGCTCTTAATCCAAGCTGGATGATGACAACCAATCTTGAGATATGGCTGAGCGAGATGGAAGCAACTTTCGGCAAACGCTACTGCCCATGTTTTGAACCATCCGGAGATGCCCAACTTGACAAAAAAATGCTATGTCCCTGTGAATTTATAGAAGATGAAATAAAAGAGTATGGGACTTGCCACTGCGCACTATTTGGCAGCACAGACCTCAACAAAGCCGGCTGGAAAGCATCATCAAAAAGACTTATGGGTGAATATCAAGTGCCTTTGAATCTTAAAGACGGTGTGTTAGACACGAGGGGAATGCCACTTGATGGCCACCGTAATCTTCCTATTCCAGACGCAATGCATCAGCTCAAATCAACGCTCAATAGTTACAGCGACAATACTCTGAAAATGATTCTCGCAAATGAGTATGAAGTAGCTAATTTAGAAAAAATCGCTTCTTATCGCGGATATGGATTTACAAAAGAGGCAAAAGAAGATTGCTATAAAGTAACACTCCAGTTTAACAGCGATTGCTCAAAAGGCTCATGTAGTAGCTGTGGAAGTTGATGGTTCATCCATTTTCCTCATTTAGCTATAATTTCAAACATGAAAAAAGAACCAAATTTTAAAGCAAATACTCCCTACGAACCGGCCGGCGATCAGCCTGTTGCTATAAAAGAGTTAAGTGACTCTATACTAAAAGGCAATCGCTACCAAACACTTGAAGGCGTGACGGGTAGCGGTAAAACATACACTATGGCTAAGGTTATAGAGAATGTGAAGATGCCGACTATCATTATGACGCATAACAAAACTTTAGCGGCTCAGTTGTACTCTGAGTTTCGTCAATTTTTTCCTAAAGCGCATGTTGAGTACTTTGTCTCTTATTATGATTATTATCAGCCTGAGGCGTACATTCCCCGTCAAGATCTGTTTATAGAAAAAGACAGTGCCATCAATGATGAACTCGAACGTATGAGACTCTCTTCTACTGCCAATCTTCTCTCTTATGATGATGTTATTGTTATAGCTTCAGTCTCTGCAAACTACGGCTTGGGTGACCCTGAGGAGTATCAAAATATGGTGCAGTCAATTGCTGTAGGCGATGTGATTTCACAAAAAAAACTTCTGCTTCGTTTAGTTGAAATGGGTTACAGCAGAAACGACAGCTATTTTGACAGCGGACACATTCGCGTAAATGGTGAAACTCTTGATATTTACCCTCCTTATTTTGAACAAGAGGCTATTCGTATAGAATTTTTTGGAGATGAGATAGAAGCTATTTATACCTTTGACATCATCGACAACAAAAGACTTGAAGACCACAAACAATTCACTATATATGCGACTTCGCAGTTTAGTGTTTCTCAGGAAAAAATGGCTGTGGCGATTAAAAGAATAGAAGAGGAACTAGATGAGAGACTTGCCTTTTTTCAAGAACAAGGCAAGCTTTTAGAGTACCAACGTCTAAAACAAAGAGTAGAGTTTGACCTTGAAATGCTTCAAACTACCGGCATGTGTAAAGGTGTTGAGAACTACTCTCGTCTTCTTACAAATAAAAAACCCGGTGAAGCTCCTTTTACTCTGCTTGATTACTTTGCTCTCAATCACAAAGATTATTTGGTCATAGTAGATGAGTCGCATGTTTCACTGCCTCAGTATCGTGGCATGTATGCAGGTGACCGTGCAAGAAAAGAAGTTTTAGTAGAGTATGGATTTAGACTTCCTAGTGCCCTAGACAACCGCCCTCTTAAAGCAGATGAATATATAAATAAAGCGCCCTATTACCTTTTTGTCTCGGCGACTCCTTCAGAATATGAGTTAGAGATGTCAAGCGTAGTTGCTAAGCAAATTATACGCCCTACCGGACTTTTAGACCCAGTCATTGAAATTAGAAGCTCTGATAATCAAGTGGAAGATATTCATGATGAGATTAAAAAAATTACACTCAAAGATGAGCGTGTTCTTATAACGGTCCTTACAAAAAAAATGGCTGAGGCTCTTACAAAATATCTTGCAGACTTAGGTATAAAAGTTCAGTATATGCACTCTGATATTGACACTATTGAGAGAAATCAAATCATCCGTTCACTTCGCCTCGGTGAGTTTGATGTACTTATAGGGATAAATCTTCTGCGTGAAGGATTAGACTTGCCCGAGGTCTCCCTTGTTGCTATTTTAGATGCTGATAAAGAGGGTTTTTTAAGAAGTGAAACCGCTTTGGTTCAAACCATAGGCAGAGGTGCACGAAACTCTAACGGCAAAGTTATACTTTATGCTAACAAAATCACAGGTTCTATGCAAAGAGCCATGGACAAAACCAGTGCAAGAAGAGAGATTCAAGAGGCTCATAACAAAGAGCATGGAATCACTCCGACAACAACCAAGCGTTCACTTGATGAAAACTTAAAACTCCAAGACCACGGAGACCTCTACCAAAAACATAAAAAAATGGATAAAATGCCGGCATCAGAACGCAAAGCAATAACAAAAGAACTTATGTTGAAGATGAAACAAGCAGCAAAAGAGTTAAACTTTGAAGAAGCGGCTCGTCTTCGTGATGAGATTATGAAAATAAAACAAATTTAGGATAAACATGGAAGACACTTTTAGTAATTTGGCTACTTACGGATATATAGGACTTTTTCTCTATTCACTTGGCGGTGGGTTTGTGGCGCTTATTGGGGCAGGAGTGCTTTCATTTATGGGTAAAATGGATCTCTCACTTTCAATAATGATAGCGTTTTTTGCAAATGCCCTAGGTGATTTTTTACTCTTCTATATGGCAAGGTACCAAAAATCCACGATGATGGAGGGGATTAAAAAGCATAGAAGGAAGTTAGCTCTTGCACATATTATGATGAAAAACTATGGCTCTTGGATAGTCTTAATCCAAAAATTTGTTTATGGAATAAAAACTCTTATCCCTATCGCAATTGGGCTTACAAAATATGACTTTAAAAAATTTGCTATACTCAATATAATAAGTGCAGCAATTTGGGCACTGAGTATTGGACTTGGAAGCTACTACTCAGGCAATGTATTGATAAAGTTTGCTGAAATGGTTAGCGACAAACCTTGGATTGCTCCAGTTATACTTGTTGTTCTTGGTGGGAGTTTATGGCTCTATTTGACTCAAGCCACAAAAAAAAAGGTTTAATGATTTTTAAATACGGCATGTGGAAATTTCCACATGCCAGATAAAGAGAATAGAAGCTATTAGCTTCCTACTATAGGACCGTATGGGGAGAAATCTACATGCTCAGGAGTGATATATTTTTTATAATTGTCAATAAATAATTGTGCTAAATTATCACGCGCTGTTGCAAAAGCTTCTTTATCTGTCCATGCTTCTCTTGGAAAAAGAACCTTCGGATCAATATTACCAAGAGTGTTAGGAACACTGAGACGGAAAGTTTTAGTAATTCTAAATTCACTTTTATTAATTGTACCATCAAGAACTGCATTGATACATGCTCTCGTATCTTTAATACTCATACGTTTTCCAACACCAAAAGCACCACCCGTCCAGCCGGTATTTACAAGAAACACATTTACTCCATGCTTGTCTATTTTTTCGCCAAGAAGTTTTGCATATACAGTTGGGTGCAACGGTAAAAATGCTTCACCAAAAGCAGCAGAAAAAGCAGCAACAGGCTCAGTAATACCACGCTCAGTTCCCGCCACTTTTGCAGTGTAGCCACTTAAGAAATAGTACATTGCCTGCTCTTTTGTAAGCTTCGAGACTGGAGGTAAAACACCGAATGCATCAGCAGTTAAAAAGATAATGTTTTTAGGGTGACCTGCACTTAATCCCGGTTGATGATTTTCAATATGTTCAATAGGGTAAGAAACACGTGTGTTCTCAGTTTTTGAGCCATCACTATAATCAACTTCACCCTCATAATCCATGACGATGTTTTCTAAGAGTGCATTTTTTCGAATTGCATTATAGATTTCAGGCTCACTTTTTGGGTCAAGACCTATAACTTTTGCATAGCATCCGCCCTCAAAGTTAAATACACCGTGCTCATCCCAGCCATGTTCATCATCACCGATTAGTGCACGATGAGGGTCAGTACTAAGAGTAGTTTTGCCAGTTCCGCTTAGTCCGAAGAAAAGGGCAACATCGCCATCATTTCCTACATTGGCAGAACAGTGCATTGGAAGTTTGCCGGCTAGTGGCAGCCAGTAGTTCATCATTGAAAAAATACCTTTTTTCATCTCGCCACCATACCATGTTCCGCCGATAATTGCTATATTGTTTTCAATATCAAACATAACAAATACTTCAGAGTTTAGTCCGTGCTCTTTGTATTTTGTATCTACAGCTTTACAAGCATTTAATACTGTGAAATCCGGCTTAAACTCTTCAAGTTCAACCTCGGAAGGTCTTATAAACATATTTTTTACAAAGTGTGATTGCCATGCCACTTGAGAAACAAATCTGATGGCTTTTTTTGAAGCAATACTTGCCCCACAAAACACATCTGTTACATATATGTCACTATTTGAGAGTTGCTCTTGAGTAAGTGCTAAAAGTTTTGCAAAAATTTCAGGAGTAACCTTTTTATTTACATCACCCCATGCTATATATTTGTTAGATGGATCACGATCAACAAAATATTTATCTTTCGGACTTCGACCAGTAAAAATACCTGTATCAACAGCGCTTGCTCCAGTCTTAGTTAGGGCACTCTCACTATTACTAAGTTCATGTCCAATCAACTTATTGTAACTAAGGTTACGATAAACCTTACCGGGATTTTTTAATCCTATTTTTTCTAATTCAAT
>MNYP01000112.1 GCA_001873135.1 Helicobacteraceae bacterium CG2_30_36_10 | reverse complement strand
GACAATCTTAACCTTATGGAGACTTTCTGTCCTCAAGGCGGCGATAGAGTAAGTGTTCGCGGCAAAGATATGCATGTCTATGGTTACCTCAAAAACTTTTTATTTCCTAGAGAGTTTTTAGAGAAAAAAATAGGTGTGCTTAGTGGTGGGGAGAAAAACCGTATTGCACTCGCCCTGCTCTTTACAAAAGATGTTGACATACTTATTTTAGATGAGCCGACGAATGATTTGGATATTCCAACTATAAACATTTTAGAAGAGCAACTTACAAACTTTCCCGGTGCTGTAATTATCGTAAGTCACGACAGATATTTTGTAGATAAGATTGCGAAAAAGCTTTTTATATTCAAAGAAGATAAACATATTGAAGAGTCGTATCAACAGTATTCTGAGTACTTAGAGCTTGAAAAAGAGTTAAAAGAGCTTGAGGAAATGCAAGCGAATGCAAGTGCAGAGAAACCAAAAAATATTGTAGTTGAAAAAGAAAAAACTTTAAAACTTACTTTTAAAGAAAAAATTGCTCTTGAAAAACTGCCACTAGAAATAGAAGAACTAGAAACTCAAATAGAGAAAAAAAACAAGTGTTTAGCAGACCCAAAATGCTATGAAGATATCGGCGTAACAGCATTGGCAAAAGAGTTGCAAGAACTAGAAGAGCTTTATGAAAAAAAGGTTGAAGAACTTTTAGAGATTCAAGAAAAAGAAGAGCTAATCAACTCCTAATTATTTCCACATGCCATACTATAATGCCTATTCGTGGTGAGCCTGTCGAACCATGTGTCCTCAAAACTCATCCTTTGAGAAGCTCAGGACGAACGGAAGTTTGAAATATCTTGGCATGTGGAAATTAGTTTGCCTCTTTTAGAGTTTGTTTAAATCGTAATTTTTAATTTGTTTTCTTAGATTTTCAAGATGCTGGTCTATGTTTTCTTTTGTAACTAGAACACCAGAAAAACTAAAATTTGTGTATTTGAATGTAATGCGCTAAATTATTTTTCCAAATTATGTAACCTTTTATATTTAAATGCACCCCATCACTTGAATATTCTTTTAATAAAGCACCATTAGGCGCAAGTTCTTTGTTTAAATCTATAAAATCAATACTTTTATTATGAGCAAATTCTTTTAACTTTTTGTTTAATAATATAACTTTTGTATTATTAATAGTTGGGCTATCAAGTGTTAATAATGTGCTTTGTATTACAGGAGTTATTTTTTTAGATTGAAGTATATTAATTATCTCTATATAGTTATTGAAGATGTTGTCAACATTTTCTTGTCTAGACAAATCATTTATTCCGATCATCAAAAAACAAATTTTTGGTTGAGAACCTAAAAAGTCCATTCGTTCTAATATACCAACTGTTGTATCACCGCCAATTCCCTGTTTAAAATATTACTTTGCCCAAGAAGCTCATTCCAATTACCACGTTCTGTAATTGAGTCTCCGAGCATAACTATGGGATATCTAGGATTTGATAGTTTAAAAAGTTCAATTCTATCCTTGTAATGCTCATACGGGTAAAATTTACTTTTGCCAATTATTGTACTTTTAATCCATACTATTTGTTTGTAAGGGAAAATATTATATTTGCCAATTGCAATACCATAAACTAGTAGAGATGCAAAAACTAAAAAGCATTTCGCTCTCGTTGTAAGCCGTTTGTGCAAAAAGTAAAAGTAAAAGTAGATGAAAAAGCTAATCGGGAGAAAAAGAAAAATGAATTCGTAGGAGTTAAAGAGCAAAATAGAATCCTTTTTGTTATATTCCGATGATTATAGACTATTCTATATATAAATGACTTTAAAGATGGATTATTCCGCTAAATCTGGAAGCATAAACAATAATATTTCTATAAAAGGCTGAAATTATGGAAATATATGAAAAAATAAATCAGTATTTAATAGAAAAGAAAATGTCAAAAAAAGAGTTTTCATTAAGGTTGATTGCTTTAGAGCCACAGCTAAAAAGCACAGGGGAGAAACCTACATTGAAAGCGATGTATGCTTATTTAAGTGGTGATGTTGCTTTAAAAATCGAACTCATCCCCTACATTGCAGAAGTTTTAAACATTCCGGAACAGCTTCTTTTTGATGATAGTGCGAGAGCGAGAAAAACATTTTTAAAGTACATTACTGAATCTATATCGAGTGAGGAAAAAGAGTTTTTAAAGGCAAGAGTTTGCGGAGAAAAAGCGACTCAAAGTGTACCAAAAGATAGATTTTACACTATCCAAGACCTACTTATCTACGCTCCAGATATGTTTTTGAACGAACTAGAGAGAACGCTTAAAGAGTACAAAGATTTGACACTGAAGTTTAGGAAGTAAAACATTTCCACATGCCATACTATCTCGGCATGTGGAACTAGAAGTTTTACTTTTGAGCGTCTTTTAAACTATCGGCAATTAAAAATGCCAACTCTAAAGCTTGGTCAGCGTTTAATCTTGGGTCACAATGTGTATGGTAACGAGAAGATAAATCTGCTTCTGTCACAGTAAATGAACCGCCGATACACTCAGTTACATTTTTGCCGGTCATCTCTAAATGAACACCGCCTGCAAAAGTTCCCTCAGCTTTGTGAACCTGAAAAAATTCTTTCATTTCACTTAAAATCGCATCAACCGGGCGTGTTTTATAACCGCTTGATGTGATAGTGTTACCATGCATCGGGTCACAACTCCAAACTACTTTTAGACCCTCTCTCTCAACTGCTTTTATAAGAGCAGGAAGTCCATCTCCAACTTTACCGGCACCCATTCTTACGATAACATTTAAGCGACCGGCTTCGTTATCAGGGTTAAGAGTGTTGGCTAATTTAACTAAATCCTCAGGATTCATAGTTGGTCAAGCTTTTAAACCGATTGGGTTATGCACACCTCTTAAAAATTCAACATGAGCACCGTCAAGTTGACGTGTTCTATCACCAATCCATAACATATGAGCAGAGGTATCATACCAATCACCGGTAAGAGAATCTTTTCTTGCAAATGCCTCTTCATAAGGAAGTAAAAGCGCTTCATGAGATGTATAGAAATCTGTTTCTCTTAACGTTCTATGTGTTTTAGACGTCATTCCACATGCTTGCATAAATTTTAAAGACTTGCTAATCTCTTCTGCTAAGTCTTCAAATTTTTGACTAATTTCACTCTTATGCGCAAAATCTAAATTCCATTTATGAATTTGATGTAAATCTGCAAAACCACCTGTTGCAAAAGCACGAAGCAAGTTTAATGTTGCAGCTGATTGATTATATGCTCTTATCATTCTTTGTGGATCTGGGATACGTGATTCAGCCATAAAATCTACACCATTAATAATATCACCACGGTATGAATCCAATTTGACACCATTTTTTGTCTCTGTATCACCCGAACGAGGCTTTGCAAATTGACCACCAACGCGACCAACTTTAACAACTGGAAGTCCGCCTGCATAGGTAAGAACAACTGCCATTTGCAGTATTGCTTTAAATGTATCACGAATACTTGTTGCGTGAAATTCACTAAAACTCTCGGCACAATCTCCACCTTGAAGTAAAAAAGCTTTACCTTCAACTACATTTGCAAGTTGACTTTTTAGTGAACGTGCTTCACCTGCAAAAACTAATGGAGGATAATCTTTCAATTCAGCAAGAACTTTATTGAGTTCATCCTGATTAGGATATGTTGGTTGTTGTAATATTGGTTTTTCTCGCCAGCTTGATGGAGTCCAAATACTCATAATAAAACCTCGTATTTTATATATTTTTGCGGATTTTACCTAAAAATACCTAAAAAAGCTCTGGTAATTTGCCGGCTCTGTGTCAATTTCTGTAAAATACACATAGCTTTATTAAATACGTACTGTTTCAAAAGCTTTATTTATGCTTATAAATGTATAATAACGAAATATTTTTTAGGAAATTACTTTATGAAAAATGATGATCTGAAATCTCTTCTTGCTGCAATGTATGAAAATTTACTTGAGCACATTGATGCACAAGAAAACACCTCAAAAGAGCAAGTCTTAAACTATTTGCAAGAAGCTACATATGTTATAGCTAATATCGATGAAAGTAATTTAGACTCAACAAGTCATGCAAAACATACCTTTACAAATGAATATAAGAAAATTGCTAGTGAAGGTATATCATCATACAAAGAGACAAATGAAAGATTTAAAGAATTGTCTCATCAGCATGAAGAAACGATACAAAAGACAAAAGTTGCATGTCAAGATGCACAGATAAATCTACCTTCAATTACTAAAAAATTTAGCGAAATACAAGCACACATGACAAATGAAGTGACAAGAGCAAATTTAGTTATTTCATCTCTCACGCAACAAGTGGCCCAATTAGAAAAAAAATCAAACATCGATTCATTAACTCAGACCTTCAATAGACGTGCTCTAACTGCATATTTAAAAGATATTTGTTCTAAAAAAAATATCCCTTATGAGCTACATCTCCTCATCTTGGATTTGGATGATTTTAAAACTATCAATGACAGATATGGCCATATTGCGGGTGATAAGATTTTAATATTTATTTCAAATATTCTTAGAAAAACGCTACGAGACGGAGATAAAGTCTTTAGATATGGTGGAGAAGAGTTTATCATTATCTTAAACCGCATAGATGAAAAACATTGTAAAAATATTGCATCTAGAATTTTAACACTTGTTAGCTCTAATAATCTTATTTACAATGGTGAAACTTTACATGTTACAACAAGTATTGGTGCTACAAAATATATGCAAAATGACACTCCTGATATATTGATAGCAAGAGCGGACAGAGCATTATATAAAGCCAAAGAGAATGGTAAAAATCAAATATGTACGGAAGTAAAAAATGGAATTTAATTATTTTGATATCATAGTTGGAATTATTATCCTTCTTTTAGGGTTAAAAGGGATAATAAATGGCTTATTCAAAGAATTATTTGGGCTTATAGGGATAGTTGGCGGTATCTTTATTGCATCTCGTGTGGGCGATACAGTAGGTCAATATCTTAGTGACCTTGTTTTTAAATTTGAAAATAGTGCGGCTATCAGCTTTACCGGTTTTTTATTTACTTTGGCTATTTTTTGGCTTTTAATGATTATCGTAGGGTTGATATTTAAGAAATTAAGTCTCTTAAGCGGGTTAGGACCTGTAGATAAAATTTTAGGGTTTCTTTTTGGTGCAAGTAAATTTTTTCTAATTGTAGCTGTCATTGCTCATGCAGCCTA
>MNYP01000130.1 GCA_001873135.1 Helicobacteraceae bacterium CG2_30_36_10 | reverse complement strand
TTAGATGCACATGACAACAGTTATGAATACTGGTTTAAACTCTACCCGTGGGAAGATATAGCGCATGATGAGCCTGAACTGGCAACCACTATTTCTAATATTATAAGCAATCAAAAAGCTATTATTTTAAACCCTGCATATACGCTTTTGTTTCAGTCAAAAGGGATGTTGAAAATACTAAGCGACCTTTTTCCAGACTCACCCTACCTTTTAAAAACCTCTTTTGAGCCATTAGAAGGCATTAAACAAGTAGAAAAAACTGTTTTTGGTAGAGAAGGCGCAAATACAAAAATAATCGACTCTAAGGGCTCTGTATTAGAAGAGGTTGAAGGACCGTACGGTAACTACAAAAAAGTCTATCAAGAGTATGTAGAGTTCCCAAAAGACCTACGAGGAGCTAAATACCAAGCCGGCATTTTCTTCGCCTATGAGGCATGTGGAATGAGTTTTAGAAAAGGTGGTGAAATCATGAACAACATGAGCAAGTTTGTAGGGCATGTAATAGTTTAGAACCACAAAACCACTCAGCCCAGAATAAATTCTGGGTACCCAAAAGCCGAGCTATTCGTTTAACTGGTGATTAAACTCCGGAACTATCTCTTTTAGTTTTTGCAATTTATTTGTACATGCCAAGAGTTCTTCTATATCTTTGTTTAACTTCTCTAAATCATACTGCGTCGGTTTTGCAACCGTTATGGAATCGTAGTCTGTTTGAGTGTCACTATCATCAATCAACAACTCTTCATAAAGCTTTTCTCCGGGACGAAGACCTATAAATTCAATAGCGATATTTGTTTTCCCGCTTAGCTCTATCATTTTATTAGCTAAATCAACTATTTTAATAGATTCTCCCATATCTAAAATAAATATCTCTCCGCCGGTCCCGATAGCTCCGGCTTGAAGTACAAGCTCACACGCTTCAGGTATAAGCATAAAATAGCGTGTTATATCTGGATGCGTTACGGTAATATTTTGCCCATTTTCAATTTGTGATTTAAATTTAGGAATAACACTTCCACTGCTTCCAAGAACATTTCCAAAGCGTACAGCAACAATATCGGTGCCATTTCCGTTAGAGTTGTCTAAAGAAACTGCGTTTTGAGCGTAAAGTTCACAGATACGTTTTGTGGTTCCCATCACATTTGTTGGTCGCACTGCTTTGTCCGTCGATATCATCACGAACTTTTTCACACCGTATTTTATGGAGAGGTCTATAGCATTTTTAGTACCGACCACATTGTTTAAAATACCCTCATAAATATTTGCTTCGACAAGAGGAACATGTTTATATGCCGCTGCGTGAATCACAATATCCGGCATGTGGATTTTAAAAGTCTGCTCTAAAAACTCTTTATTTACTACATTTTGCATAACAGAAACGGTAGTAACTTTTTTCAGCTCTTCGGTAATTGTATAAAGATTGTATTCGCTATGATCTAAAAGTATAAGTTTTTTCGCACCGAATTTTTCACATTGACGGCAAATTTCACTCCCTATACTTCCGCCTGCACCTGTAACTAAAATTGTTTTGTCTTTTATAAACTGCTTGATTTTATCTTTATCTAAATCTTGCGGATGACGTGCCAATAAATCTTCTACCGATATATCTTTAAGTTGAGTGCTCAAATCTTTGTCGCTTAAAATATCATCCATTGAGGGTAGTATCTGTATCTCATTAAAATACTCACCTAAATTATCGTAAATCTCTTTTATTCTATTTTTCGATGCCGATGGCATTGCGATAACAAGCAGGTCAAATTTATCTCTCCCAATAGTCTTTTTTAGAGTCTCTTTTGAAATAACCTTGATAGTGTCTATAGAGCGGTTTTGAAGTACCTTATCATCATCGATAAAATATTTTATCTTAAAGATGCTATTTGAGAACTCTGATTCGAGTTTTATACCGGCTTTTCCTGCTCCATAAATCACTATGGATTTTGTTTTTGTCACATAGCTTTTGTTAATGAGAAAGTAGTAAAAATACATAGAAAAATTGATGGCAAAGAGGTATAAAAAAAGTTCGGAAGCTAAAAAAGAGAGTCTCACTTTGCCGTAAAAAATAGGTAAATAGACTAAAAATGCTACGATGTATACGGCACTTTTTATAAGAAATGTTTTTTGAGTAGCCTTTGACCAAGTGAGAGAATAATCTTTATAAATAAAGAACGATGCAAACATACGAATAAATACAACACTTAGGACAATTGTAAAATCAAAGGGCATGTGGAAAATAAAAAACGTCCACCAAAAAGTAGCAAAGGTAAGTACAATTATTACTAAAAAGTTTAATATTCTTTTGTCTATGTTCATCTATTTTCCAACCTGCTTTATAATGGCACTATTATATTCTATTCTATTTAGTTTAAATCAACACTAGTGCGGTAAATTCATTCTCGGCTTTTTGGCTTTCATGATACACCTTGCCCCGAACGAGTTCGCGGTACCGAAGAGCTAAGAGCTTGGAACCGCTCTTCTTCGGTACCCAGAATTTATTCTGGGCTTACAACATATACACAGTTGCTAAAATTTCTTCTTCGCATCTGCATACAACATAACGCCGTAAAGAAAGACCAAAGCAGCCATAAACGCAACAAAAACATTACTCAAAAAGTAAACCAAACCAAACAACACACAATTTGCCACTATAGAAAAAAGGACAACCTTGTTGTGCGCCCATCCACTCTGAGTCAGTCTTTGATATGCATGTTTTCTATGTGCTTGACTTAAGCTCTCGCCATTTTTATATCTTCTAAAAAGTGTCAGGGTTGCATCAAACCAGAAAAGTCCAAAAAGTACTATCCAAATCCACATGCCATGAGTTTCACTATTTGCGTAATAAATAGTAAAAATCGCTACATTATACCCAAGCAATGTACTTCCCACATCACCCATAAATATCTTCGCTTTGTGCCAGTTCCAAACTAAAAACCCTAAAACTGCTGCCACTAAAACTAAAAAATGACTTCCACCAAAAAGTAAAAAACCTGCAACTCCAAGAAAGAGAGCCTCGCTTCCTGCATAACCATCTATGCCGTCTAAAAAGTTATAAAGATTTATAAACCAAACCACCATTAAAAAAGCAAACAAATTTGTAAAAAGTTGGTTCTCAATAGAAAAAACGAAGAGGTCAATCTCTTTGAGACCACCTAAAAAGTACAAACCAACCAGTGCCACTAGAGTCTGAGTAAGCAGTCTCACTTTTGCACTCAACTCAAACAAATCATCAAAATAACTCACTACAGATATGAGAACCCCGACCATTAAAGCGAGATATAAAGAGCTGTCAATATCATCTATGTAAAACAGATAACTTATGCCGGCAAACCAAGTAAGAGCGATGGCAATCCCACCACCATGAGGAGTTGCAACACTGTGAGAACTTCGCTCAGTTACTTTTGCAACAAGTGATTTTTTTATTGCATACACTTTTATTAAATAAGTAAGTAAAAAAGATGAAATAAATAAAAATACATACAACATCATAAAAATCCTTTTCCTTTTAGTTGTTTTACAGTTCCACTTGCACCGTAAATATATATACTTTTCATAAAATCACCTCATCCAAAAGTTCTTTAATTTTTTTCATCTCTTCACTTGTCAAAGAGGCTAATTTTTCTATAAATCTATCATTATCAATTGAGCGTATTTGCGTAATGACCACATCAGAATCTTCTAGTAGTTTTTCTCTTCTTTGTATTCTAAAACGAATAGGTTCTGCTTCATCTATTAGAGAGGTGGCAAGAGGAACAATGATAGTTGTCGGATACTCGCTATGATTTAACTCATCGTTTTGAAAAACAAGCACGGTGCGGACCTTGCCCATCTCGTTGTTTTTTTTGATTGGGTTAAGATTGGAGAGCCAAATTTCACCCCTACAAACCATCACTTAGAGTTCCTTCAAAAATTTTATATTCATCTCTATCTGCATTTTTTGTTTTTTCTACCGCTTTAAGTATTCTGCTTTTTTTACTTTTTTCGACACTTTTGGCATAGTATTCTATTGCTTCTCGTATTACATCACTTTTTTTCTTGTGCAATGTATTTGCTAGGCTACTCAATTTGCACTCTAAAGCATCATCAAGACGGACAGTTGCTACCATAAAAAATCCTTTTGTATTTTGTAATACAGTATTGTATCACAAAATCAATTTCCTTTAAACTTTTACATAATGACACTTGAGTTTGACGCTATATCATTTCTCTTTTTACAACTTTTTAGCCCCGACTCAACATCAACCTCTATCCTTGACAATCAGTAAAAAAAGATGGTAAAATACACTATCATAATTTAAAGGGGATTTAGATGGTTTCTATACAGCAAGAAAAAATAACCATTACAATACCTACTAAAGTCAAAGAAGAAGTTGCAAAACTAAAAGATGATTTGAAGGTGTCTATGAACAGTATCTATCAAACTGCAATACAAGAATATGTAAAGCAAAAAAATAGAGAAAAGCTTAGAGCTGAGGCATTGCAAATGGTGGATGAATATAAAAATAATCCTGAAATGATTGAGCTTTCAAATTTTGAGGAGGATATAGTTGAATACTAAAGATATTTATTTAGTAGATTTAAATCCCACAAAAGGTGCGGAAATAAACAAGGCTAGACCTTGCATTATTGTTAGTAATAATGATATAGGTGTGTTGCCGTTAAAAATAGTTCTGCCCTTAATTGGATACAAAGAACATCACAATAAAAGCTGGTTAGTTAAAATTGAACCAACTAAAAATACAGGTCTTTCAAAAGATTCAACAGCTGACCCAATGCATATTCGTTCGGTTTCGCATGATAGAATCATTAAAAAGATTGGTTATATTGATGATGAACTTTATTTAAAAATAAAAGAAGCTCTAAAAATCGTTTTAGATTTACAATATAATTAAAAAATTCCCATCCCGTCACCCTGAGCGAAGCGAAGGGTCTCCTCACAACTTCTCATCATTCAAAATTCACCATTTAACATTAGCTTAATCCCCTCTTCCACACCATAAGGATTTTTCAGCTTTAACTTCTCTTTAGTAAAAGCGTTATCCACTTCCAAACTCCCATAAAGTCTCTTATAAAACGATGGCTTAAGCAGTTTCAACAAACTTTCAAAAAAAGGAATTTTCACTAAATAAACTTTTTTATCCAAGTTTTTAGCTATCAACTCTATAAGCCTTGTAGTGCTGAGTGGTTCGTCATCTGAAGCCAAAAATATTCCACATGCCATGCTTTTTAT
>MNYP01000167.1 GCA_001873135.1 Helicobacteraceae bacterium CG2_30_36_10 | reverse complement strand
AAATAACAAAAGATATCTCATTTTTTATAGCTATGCAGTACCTGCATGAAAGTGAGTTAAATAATAGTGCCATAGAAGCAGATATTTATGGAGCTTTGGCAGAATTTTCTATATACGGAATTGGGTTTAACCTCGCATATAATAAATCAGATAAAAAAGAGAATAAAGAAAGTTTTAGCGGTTTTGGTGGCGGAACACTTTTTACCAGCATGGACACTATGATACTTAATGAAATTGCAAAAGACAGAGAGGCTGTGGCAACCGTTGGTGGAATTATTTATACCATGGGAGATTTAAGCTTTTTATATGCCTATGGTGATTTTGTAGGTGAGGCAGACGGTTCTCTACTGAAAGCACATATTGTTGAGCAAAATATGGGTTTTGAATATAATGTAAATGAAGAGTTCGTTGTTGCAGCAATTTATGCACTTGAAGAGGACAAAGAGAGTATTGTTTCAAATGAGAATGATTGGAGCCGTTTGCAAGTGATGTTGCAGTATAATTTTTAAAAAGAAGAAGCTTAAAAATAATTTAATATTATATTTATATGATATTGGTTATCATTATGAAATTAAATTCTAAAGAAGAAAATAAATATGAAACTATTATCCACATGCCAAATAGGCGAAAAGTTAAAAGTAGTAAGATTGACGGCAGATTCTGTGCTAAAACAAAGACTTATCTCTTTTGGAATTATGAAAGAAGCCATTATTGAAGTATTGGAACATGCTCCAAGAAAAAGTACAATTGAAGTGAAGGTTGGAAAAATGAGGGTTGCGCTAAGAGGCAAAGAGGCAGATATGGTAGAGGTAGAAGAGATATGAATGGAGTAGCGCCAAAAACTTGTCCCGTCATAGCTAATCATATAAAAGTAGCGCTTGTCGGTCAACCAAATGTTGGCAAGAGTATGCTTATAAACTCTATATCTAACGCTCGTCTTCATGTTGGAAACTTCACGGGCGTAACGGTTGAAAAATCAGAAGTTTTATTTGATTATAAAAAATATCACTTTACCGTTGTAGATTTACCGGGAACATATGCCTTTACGGATTATACAATCGAAGAGAGAGTAACGCACAATTATCTCTGTGCAGAGGCTTATGACCTAATCATTAATGTAGTAGATTCTACAAACTTGGAGAAAAATCTTCAGCTCACTTGTGAACTTCTAAGCATGAATAAAAATATGGTTATAGCTTTAAATATGAGTGATGAAGCCCAGAAAGAGGGCATAAACATAGATGCCCAGTACATGTCTCAGCTTCTTGGGGTGCCTTGTATTAAGGTTTCTGCTGTTACAAAAATGGGAATCAAAGAGCTTATAGAAGCAGTTCTAAGCCAGCATCAGCTCGGTAAGCAGGATTCTAAACTTATTTTTAGTGAACCTGTCGAAGAGGAGATTGCACTTATTGTTGATTACCTCACAAAGCATAAATATGAAGCAGTCAATACATATAGAAATGTTGCAATAAATCTTCTCAAAAATAATGAAAAAACATATTATAGAATTCATACAAACCCTATTTGGACAGAACTGCAGCCTATTTTAGTAGACGCAGCTCGGCATGTGGAACTCCACCATGACAGTGATGATATTAAAGAAGCTTTTGCAGAAGAGTTTGCATCATTTAACAGGGGTATAGTCGCTGAAGTTTTAAAACAGGAGAAGGCTGAAGTTGCAAAAACACTAACAGAAAAGATAGACCATTATTTAATTCATCCGCTTTTTGGTATTCCTATATTTTTATTTTTTATGTGGAGCCTTTTTCAAATAACCTTTGAAGTGGGCGCAATCCCTATGGAATATATAGATATGTTTTTTGGCTGGTTTGGCGATACAATAGGAGCGACAATCTCCAACGAGGACATCCGTTCCTTGGTCGTAGACGGTATTATCGCAGGTGTCGGTGCGGTTGTTCTTTTTGTTCCAAATATCATCATCCTTTTTATAGGAATTTCCCTTTTGGAGAGTACGGGATATATGTCGAGGGTGGCTTTTTTATTGGATGGTTTTTTTCATAAATTTGGTCTTCACGGGCAGTCTTTTATACCTCTTGTTACAGGTTTTGGCTGTTCTATTCCTGCTTATATGAGTGCTAGAATTTTAAAAAATGACAGAGACAGACTTCTGACTCTTTTTATCATAGGTTTTATGAGTTGCGGGGCGAGACTTCCCGTTTATGTTCTTTTTGCCGGTGCTTTTTTCTCCCCAGAAATGGCGGGAAATGTTCTTTTTATTATTTATATCTCCGGAGCCCTGCTTGGTTTAGTTGCCGCTAAAATACTTAAACTTACTGCCTTTAAAGGGCTTGACGAGCCCTTTGTTATGGAGATGCCAAAATACAGACTTCCCTCAGTGAAGCTCATTTGGCATACTGTTTTAACAAAGACTCTTATGTATCTTAAAAAAGCAGGTACTTTTATCGCCGCAGCTTCTATGCTTATCTGGTTTTTGAGTAATTACCCACACAATTTAGAATTAAACAAAGAGTATGAAACCAAAATTCAAAATGCACAAAGCGAACAAGAGCAAAAAACTCTCTCAAATGAACTTGCAGTTGAACATCTAGAGCAGAGCTATTTAGGTCGTATCGGTAAATTTTCTGAACCTGTTTTTGCACCACTTGGTTTTGACTGGAAGATGAGTATTGCTCTGCAAACCGGGCTTGCTGCGAAGGAAGTAGTTGTTTCTACCTTGGGTGTTCTTTACTCTTTAGGCTCAGAGGCGGATGAGAAGAACAGCTCTTTGATTGGTGCTATAAGTCAAAATATCCCTTTTGCTTCGGCAATTTCTTTTATAGTAGTGATTATGGTTTATCTTCCGTGTTTAGCAGCGTCTGTAGTCTTTACGCGTGAAGCAGGAGGCATAAAGTATTTCTTTTATCTTTTAGCGTTTACATCCATAGCGGCGTATGGTTTGGCTTTTATAGCCTACAATGTAACAAAATTAATCATGTGAGAAAACAAAAAGGCTGAATTAACTGCTTATTAGTTCATGTTTGCTAAACTCTGTTTATGAAAAAAATATTAATGATTGAAGATGACTTAGAACTAGCAGAGATACTCACAGAGTATCTCGAGCAGTTTGAGTTTGAAGTTATAACCGAAGATGACCCGTTTAAGGCCGTGAGTATATTAAAGTTGGAACCTTTTGACTTGGTAATTTTAGATTTAACCTTACCCGGAATGGACGGTTTGGAAGTTTGTGAAGCGATACGCGAACGCCAAGACATTCCTATTATTATCTCTTCTGCGAGAAGTGATGTAACAGACAAAATCAAAGCACTTGCACTTGGCGCTGATGATTATCTTCCAAAACCTTATGACCCTAGAGAACTCGAAGCTAGAATACACTCAGTTCTAAGAAGATATGAAGCAAGAACAGAAGCTAAAGAAGAGTCTAAAAGTGACTTTAAGTGTGATAAATCTTCTATGAATATTACATATAAAAGCAGAAATATAGACCTTACTAATGCTGAGTTTGGAATACTCTCTTATATGATTACCAAGCAAGGTCTCGTTGTCTCTCGAGAAGATTTAATTCATAACGTAAATGCTATTAATGAAGATTCATCCAACAAAAGTATAGATGTAATGGTTGGCAGAATCCGCAATAAACTCGGTGATAAAACACTAATTGAATCAGTTAGAGGCGTGGGGTATAAGTTACTTAAGTAACTCTTTTTATGAATAAACATGCTGTTTTAATTACTGTACTCTTTGCACTAGGTGTTTCCTTACTAAGCGTAAGTATTATATTTTTAGAGTTTTATAAGCTAAACAGACAGCAGTATATTGATAATATATTTACAAAATATTCAGTCATTACGCAGATTTTTACTCAACACATGCAAAAAGCAAATTCAGAGATTATGCTTGAGGCAAACCTTGCCGTGTATAACTTTAAAATAGAAAAAAATATAAATAGCGTAAAAAATATTTTAAGAAAGGGTACAATCTTAAAAAAAGAGGGTTTTAAACGCGTTGATGAAGCCCTTACTTTTAACAAAAAAGGGTTTTACGCTCAAAAAGTATATAGCGATTTGCAAGCTACTATGATTAAATTTAATGATGATATTTTTTTTCATCTTGAAACACAAGGTGGCTCTGTCTTGATTCAAGATGAAAAATTACAGCCCTACAGACCTTGGAATATTTTGTACTCCTATGCTACTATTATTGCCATTATCTCAATCTCCTTTTTTCTGGTTTTACAAAAATTACGACCTCTTTTGCGTCTTAGACGAAAAATCGCACAATTTGGTAATGGAAATTTAAATATCTCTTTTAAAATGAACGGAAGTGACGAAATAGCGATGATTTCCAATGAATTAGAAGCCACAAGAGGAAAAATCAGTACTATTTTGGAATCACGGACACTCTTTTTGAGAAATATTATGCACGAGCTGAAAACACCTATTGCCAAAGGGACCATAGCAACGCAGATGCTTGATTCTCAAAAACAAAAGGACAGATTTGCTTCTATCTTTGGAAGATTGGAGAGTTTGATTACAGAGTTTGCAATGATTGAAGAGGTAACAAGTATTCATGATCAAAAAAACTTTAAGGAGTACCGTCTTATTGATATAATAGACGGGGCTATTGATATGGCGATGGTTGAGCGAACTAGTGTCAGTGTTGATATCCCGGCAAATGAAAAAATATTGGCTTCATACAGGTTATATACTACAGGAATTAAAAATATGATTGACAATGGTATTAAATACTCTACAGACAAGCATGTAAAAATCACAATGATAAAGAATGAACTCTCATTTGAAAGCAGGGGAAAGTGCATCGCACACCCGTTGCATTACTATATTGAGCCCTTTACAAAAGACAATCCGGCTAAAAATAGTTTTGGATTAGGACTCTATTTAGTTGATTCTATTTTAAAGTCACATGGTCAAGTTCTGGCACATGAATATGAGAGGGGAGTCAACCGTTTTATATTTGCATAAGTTTTTATTCTGTAAACTGAGCCATGGATAAAATTATAAGGCTTATACTTGTTGCATTTTTTGCAGTATCTTTTTTTACTTTTGGTTGGTTAAGCAACTCTGCGTACAGTCCTATGTTTAAAATTAAAACACCCTCACTTTTAGATAAAATCAAAGCAAATAAAACACTAAATGTTGTTTTGTTAAATGCTCCTTCAACTTACTATATCGGTCCGGAAGGTCCTCAAGGTTTTGAATATGACCTGCTTCACAGTTACGCACAATATATAGATGTTGATCTAAATATTACTTCAGCAAATACAGTAAAAGAAGCACTAGAACTTGGTAAAAATCCAAACATACATATAACATCAGCTGCGCTGGCAAAAACTAAAGAGAGGGAGAAAACTTTTAATTTTGGACCATCGTATTTTGAGGTCCAAGAACAGGTTATCTGCCACAGGGGAATGTTAAGCAGTGGAAGATTTCCAAGAGATACAGAAGGTCTCTCAGGATTAAAAATAGTTGTCGGCGAATCTACGAGTTATGCCCAGACAATTAAAGATTTGCAAGCAGACGGGTATGATATAAATGCTTCATTTACAACTGAATATTCCACAGAAGAGCTATTGGAACAAGTCTCCACAAATGAGATAGATTGTACGATTGCCGATTCTAATATTTATGCACTTAACCTAAAATACTTTACAGAGATGAGATTAGCCTTTACAATAAGTGGCAGAGAGCAACTTGCATGGGCTTTGGCTCCTGATTCTAGAGAGCTGGCGGCTAGTATGTACGCTTGGCTAAATAATTTTAATCAAGCTGGCTCATTGGCACAACTCAAAGATCATTATTACAGTTATGCGATGTTTTTTAACTATTATAATACTAAAATGTTTTATAAACGCATAGAATCAAGGTTGCCCCAATATAAAGCATATTTTATAGAAATTGCTAATAAATATGAAATTCCTTGGACACTTTTAGCTGCTATGTCTTATCAGGAATCACATTGGAATCCAAAAGCAAAAAGTTTTACAGGTGTGCGAGGAATGATGATGCTTACTCTCTCTACAGCTAAATTATTAGGTATAAATGACCGTCTTAATGCAAAGAAAAGTATACATGGCGGGACAAGACATCTTAAAAACTTGATGAAACTTATTCCAGAAGGCGTTCAAGGAGATAATCATTTGAAATTTGCATTAGCCTCTTATAATGTGGGTTTAGGGCATATTCTAGATGCTAGAAAATTAGCTGCACAAATGGGATATAACGAAAATAGTTGGAAAGATTTAAAAGAGGTTTTACCGCTTCTCGCACAAAAAAAGTATTATAAAACATTAAAACATGGCTATGCAAGGGGAACTGAGCCTGTGAGATATGTTGAGTCAATATTTAACTTCAAAGACATTTTAGAAAGAAACAATACGAATAAAAAAGAGTTGGTTGCCGTAAATGAATTATAGCAAGTAGTTGTATTTCCACATGCCAGACATTCTTCTTGGCATGTGGAAAGTTTTACGCTTTTACGCCTTCTTCTTCGCCCTCTTTGCCATCGGCAAGTCTGGTTAAAAAAGTTTCCATATCATATTTGACTCTATATTCCGGTGTCATTATATGAATCAAAATATCTCCTAAATCAACAACAATCCAGTCTCCGGTCTCATCTACATGGTTAAAACGTTCTTTTGGTTTTAACTCTTTTCTCAGGTGGTCAAGCAATGCTAACGTGTGTCTTGAACCTAATGATGAAGCAATTATTGCATAATCTACAAAGTAGTTTTTTTCACGAAGATCAAAAACTTCGATTCCCTCAGCCTTGTTTTTGTCCAGTACATCTGTTATGTTTTGTATTCTAGTTTGCATTATTTTCCTTGTAATATTTAGCAATTTGTTTTGCACACTTTTGTGGCAATTTTGATAGTTCTAAGTGCTCTCGCAACTGTGTTGATGAAATATCTACATTTACGTTTAAGTCTATAAAATCTTTTGGAATTTCTATCTTATCTCTATGGGCTACAACAAAAGTAACCATAGACTTGAGTTCATCATACTTATCCCACTTATGAAGTGAAGAGAGATTGTCTGCTCCGATAACAAGATATATTTTTTTATATTTTTTCAAAAGGTATTTTACACTTTGTATGCTTGTGACTTTTCGTTTTTGTTTTACTTCGAAGTCATCTATCAATACATTTTGAAACGCATCAAAAATTTCTCTTAACCATTCCAACCTGAGCGATGATGGAGCATGTGACTTAGATTTAAAAGGGTTTAAAAAAGTCGGCATTATGACAACTTTATCAATATCTTTAAAATTAAGCAAAGCTTTTACAATCGTTTCATGACCGACATGAGGTGGGTCAAACGAGCCGCCAAATAGTGCAATATTTTCCATACCAATTCCAATTTAAAGCGAATTATAGCTAATTCTAGATAAAATCATACGATTTATTTTAGATAGGGAAATTTTATGGTATTAAAAGTCGCAATTAACGGATTCGGAAGAATCGGTCGTTGTGTAGCTAGAATCGCATCCATGAGAGATGATGTGGAGTTAGTTGCAATTAACGACATGGCAAGCATGGATATGGTTTTATATTTGCTTGAAAATGATTCTGTTCACGGACACTTTTCTAAAGATGTTGCAATGATTGACGAAAATCATATCAGCATTGGCGGTCAAAGTGTTAGGGTTTTTTCACAAAGAGAACTAAAGAAGTTAAAATTTGCTGATTGCGGTGCTGATATTGTTATAGAGTGTACAGGCGCATTTTTAACTCAAGAGAGTTCTCAGGCACATATCGACAATGGTCTAAAAAAAGTTCTTTTTTCAGCACCGGCAAAAGATGATATAACAGCTACCTTTGCAATGGGCATTAATGAACATTTATATGAGGGTCAAAAAATTGTCTCAAATGCTTCTTGCACAACAAACTGCTTAGGTCTTGTAGCAAAAGTAATTGATGACGCATTTGGCATAGAAAAAGGTCTCTTTACGACCATTCATTCTTATACAAATGATCAGAATATTTTGGATGTTATTCATCACTCCAGAGACAAGAGAAGAACACGAGCAAGTGCTATAAACATGATACCCACGGGTACCGATGTAGGAGAGGTTATTGGTCTCATCCAGCCTCAACTTATTGGAAAATTACATGGGCAGAGTGTTCGTGTTCCAACTCCTGATGTTGCTATGCTTGATTTAAATGTGGTTTTAAAGAAAAATACTTCAAAAGAAGAGGTGAACAGGGTTTTTAACGAGATTGCGGAAAATAATCTTCAGGGTTTGTTGCTTATAGATAAAAAAATGCGGGTATCTCAAGATTTTGTTGGCTGTGATTATAGTGCCATTGTTGCCGAAGATTTAACTCAGGTTATCGGCGGTGACATGCTCAAAATAATGACTTGGTATGATAATGAGTGGGGCTATTCTACGAGACTTTTAGATATGGCACTTCACATCAGTAAGTAGGAAAAAAAATGAAATTATTAGATATTAAAGATTTAAATTTAGCTGGCAAAAAAGTTTTTATCAGATGTGATTTTAATGTACCGATGGATGAGTTTGGTAATATTTCCGATGATCGCCGTATCCGTTCTGCTTTGGCAACTATCAACTATTGTCTAGACCGTGATTGTGCAGTCATCATAGCCTCTCATTTAGGTCGCCCAGAGGGAAAAGTTGTTGCAAAAGACTCACTTCTTCCGGTAGCTAAAAGATTAATCAAACTATTGAAAAAAGATGTTACTTTAGCAAAAGATGTAGTCGGCGAAGATGCAATGTCTAAAGCTGCTGCACTTAAACAAAATGAAATTTTGCTCTTAGAAAACTTACGTTACGAGCCGGGTGAAACTAAAAATGACAAAGAGCTTTCTGCAAAATTAGCAAGTATGGCTGAGTTTTACATCAATGATGCTTTTGGTGTAAGTCACCGTGCGCACGCCTCGGTTGAGGGTATTACTCGTCTTTTTGAGAATGAACATAAGGCAGGCGGATTCTTACTTCAAAAAGAGATAGAGTTTTTTAGTAAACTCATTAGAAAACCGGTTCGTCCTTTTGCTGCGATCATCGGCGGTTCTAAGGTTTCAGGAAAACTTGAAGCCCTGGTAAATCTACTTCCAAGAGTAGACAAAATCCTTATCGGCGGAGGAATGGCGTTTACATTTTTAAAACAATTGGGTTACAACGTCGGTGCCTCTTTGGTTGAAGATGATTTACTAGAAGATGCACAGCACATTATGGACGAGGCAAAAAGACTTGGAGTGAAGTTCTACCTTCCTGTCGACATAGTAGTTGCCGACAAATTTTCAGAAGATTCTGTGAGTAAAATGGTAACAGCGCAAGAGATTCCTGATGGTTGGATAGGATTAGACATTGGACCCGCAACTGTAAGACTTTACAGAGAAGTTTTAAACAATGTTCAAACAGTGCTTTGGAACGGACCGATGGGCGTGTATGAAATAGAAAAATTTGCACGCGGTTCTAACAATATAGCGCACTTTGTGGCTGACAGTTATGCAACTACTGTGGTCGGTGGCGGAGATACGGCAGATTTAGTTCAAAGAATCGGTCTTGATACTGAGCTAACTTTTATTTCCACCGGTGGCGGTGCTTCGTTGGAACTTTTAGAAGGTAAAGTATTGCCCGGAGTAGCACAACTTATGGTTGATGATGGCGAGGATGATTACTCATGATTATTGCAGCAAATTTAAAAACCAACTTAACACGTAAACAAACAACAGAGTATTTAAATACATTAGAAGGTTTAATACAAACTAGTAAGTCTACTCAAGAAGTTCTGGTATTTCCTGCTACTTCTAGTTTGATTCCACATGCCGGACATATAATCGTTGGTGCTCAAAATGCCTACCCTGCCGTAAATGGTGCTTTTACCGGAGAGATAGGAGCCGAGCATTTAGCGGAGTTTGGCATAACAACCATTCTCATAGGTCACAGTGAAAGACGTCATGTTTTAGGCGAATCGCAAGAAGAGCTTGTTAAAAAATTCAACTTTTACAAAGAGTTGGGTTTTAAAATAGTTTATTGTGTAGGCGAGCCACTTTCTTTAAGAGAAGCGGGTGAAGAAGCTATGATGGAGTACATAGACGCTCAGTACGAGGGCATTGACCTAAGTTATGAAAATCTCATCATCGCCTACGAACCCGTTTGGGCAATCGGCACAGGTTTAACTCCGACTTTACAAGATATAGAAGAGTTACACGCAAAACTCAAAGAGAAATGCTCCGCACCTCTCTTGTACGGGGGCAGTGTAAAAGTTGCAAATGCTAAAGAAGTCATGGCACTCAAAAGTGTTGACGGCGTTTTAGTCGGCGGAGCCGCACTCAACGTTAACGATTTCAACGCCATGATAAACATCGCCCAAGAACTAGAAAAAAAATAGACTTTTTGAACCTGCCATCTTGGCATGTGGAAAATGCTTTGCTCTTGGAGGTGTGACTTCAGCCTCACCTCTTCGGCTTTAAAATTACTAAAATTTTACAAAACAAAAAAAGGAAACAACCAGTGATAATGAAAGGCAAAAAAGGTCTCATAGTAGGTCTTGCAAATAACAAATCTATAGCGTACGGCATAGCAAAAGCGTGTGCCGAGCAGGGTGCTGAAATGGCATTTACATATTTAAACGACGCTCTTAAGAAAAGAGTTGAACCCATAGCTGCAGAGTTTGGAAGCGACAAAGTGTATGAACTTGATGTCGGCAACGAAGAGCACATGGCAGCAATTGCAGGACTTATTGAAAAAGATTTCGGAAAGATTGACTTTTTAGTGCACTCTGTTGCTTTTGCTCCAAAAGAAGCACTCTCAGAACCGTTTATGAAAACTACTAAGTCGGCATTTGCCATTGCTATGGACGTTTCTGTATTTTCTCTTATAGACTTGACTAACCGTTTAGAGTCGGTTTTAAGTGAAAACGCTTCGGTGCTTACACTCTCTTACCTCGGCGGACCAAAATACATACCAAACTACAATGTTATGGGCGTTGCAAAAGCAGCCTTGGAGTCAACGGTACGTTATATGGCAGTTGAGTTAGGTGCAAAAGGGCAAAGAGTAAACGCTATTTCAGCAGGCCCTATCAGAACATTAGCGGCAGCTGGCATAGGCGATTTCAAGCAGATTTTAAACTGGAACGAAGCAAATGCACCGCTCAAGAAAAATGTCTCAACAGACCAAGTCGGCAACTCTGCGATGTATTTACTCAGTGATTTAGCATCGGGTGTGACGGGCGAAGTTCACTATGTAGACTCAGGTTACAACATCATGGGAATGGCAGCAGTTGAAAAAACTGCCGATGGAAAAACAGCACTTTGCTGGGACGAAAGAGAAGGTAAATAGTTTTTACTTACTGAAGTTGTACTTTGTTGTTTAAAGTCGTACTTCAGAAGAGCCCGCCCAGTCGAGCTGAGAAAGAGTGGCATGTGGAAACCGTCATAAAAGTGCTCTTTCTCAAGCCCGAGTTATTTAACAGTTCCTACCACAGGCAAGGAGTTCATTTCTTCTTTGTGAGATTCCATTTTACTTTCGTTATTTTCTCTTGAAAAAACTACCGCTTTATCTACATACTCCTGAAGAGTAAAGTTTCTTCCTTTGTTTTCATTTGTTTTTTTTACAGTTTCATCTTTTTCAACTGTTGGCGTCCACTCTTTATTGAGCCAGTTGTCAAGCGATTTTTGCATGGCTCCATCTTTTTTATGAGAAGTTGCCTGTGTTACATCTTTTGAGGCTTTGTTTTGAGCTGGACTTAGCCCATCTTTTGAATTACAAGAAGTAAAAAACAGCAGACTGAATGTTGTTATTGTTAATAGGGCGTATTTATTCATGTAAGAATTATAGTGTAAATCAGTGATAAAATATAAGAACTTTACTCTGCATTTTATGTAACAAATATGTTACAAGTTGTTAGTAAAGATATATTGTGTGATAAAAGTGCTTGACATAATTTTAAAAAGTCTTTATAATTCAGCGTTATGCATATGTTATATGCTTAAAACAAGGAGAATATATGAAAATAGTAAAAATGAGTTTAGTAGCAGCGCTACTAGTAGGTTCAAGTGCATTCGCAGTTGATAACATTAAAATGTCTGGTGACCTTAATGTGTTTTATAACACTTCGGATGCTGATAGAACAGGTGTTCCTGCAGTTGTAAATGGCACAGACGGTTCGTTGTTTGATAAAGGTTCATCAGCGGCAGACATCGGCTTAAACTTAAACATCTCTGCTGATTTAGCTAAGAATGATTTAGTTTCTGTAAGTGCAGGTGCTGGATATACACTTCTTTCTACTTTAGGTTTGGAAAATAATTTTGTTGGAAATGTATGGGGTGGTGCACATAGTGCTACACTTGGAACTGGCGCAAGTTATGCTGGTGCTCCAGGTGTTGGTGGTGCTAAAGTTGAAAATGCTAACTGGTTTAACGAAGCATGGGTAGCTGTTGCTGCTGGTAAATCAACTGTTAAACTTGGTCGTATGGAACTAGACACTCCATTGGCATTTACTGAAAAATGGACAATCGAGAAAAACACTTTTGAAGCGGCTGTTTTAATCAACCAAGATATTCCTGACACTACAGTAGTAGCTGCATTTGTCGGTACTGGAAATGGTACAGAAGGTTTTGGACAAAATTTAGCAACTGGTGCTCAGGCATTAGGTTTAGCTGTTGGTCCAGTTGTTAATGCAAATGGTGAGTTCGGTACTTACGGTACAAACGGCGCATACGCATTTGGTGTTATCAACAACTCAGTTGAGCCGTTAACTCTTCAAGCGTGGTACTATGATGTTTCTAAACTTGCACAAGCTTACTGGTTACAAGCAGATGTAAAAATGGACGGCATTATGGCTGGCGTTCAGTATAACTCAATGATGTTTGACGCTTCTGGTGCTGACGAAGATAAAGTTGCCGCTGCAATGTTGGGTTACGAGATGAAAGATATGTTTACTGCAAAAGTAGCTTATTCTCAAGTTAACGCAGGTGGCTCTTTAGGTAGGGCTGGTTTCAATACTGCAACTGCGACTGGTACTGCTCAATCTAAACTATACACTGAAGCATGGTGGAACTACGGACGTGTTACACAAGCTGATACAGTTTCTTATAACGTAACAGTTGAAGTTCCTGTTGCAGACATTGCAGATTTCGGTGTTTACTATACTTATGCTGATCAAGCAGAGAGTACAGATGCAAAGACCGTGGGTGGCGATATGACAGAACTAACACTAACTGCTAGTAAGTCTTTTGGACCACTAGACGCTTCTTTAGCTTATATCTCAACTGATCTTGGTAAAGTTCAAGACCAATACAACACTGTTCAAGCATACTTAACTGTAAACTTCTAATAAACCCTTATTAGTTTTTCTCTCCCTTTTGGGAGAGCAGTTTTTTTCTTCTTTTTTTCTTTTAAATTTTGTTATAATTCTCTCATGATACAACTCCTAAAAAAACTCTTTTATTTATTGTTTATGCTTTTTCTTATCTCAGTTATCTCTTTTTTAGCCATTCACGCAGCGCCGAACAGTTTTTTTGCAGGCGGTGAGCTTAACCCAAACATGACTAAAGAAGCCATAGAGCAACTCAAAGCCGTCTACGGGTTAGACAAATCGCTTTTTATGCAGTACGTTGACTGGGTTTTTAACATGCTCACACTCAACTTCGGCATCTCTTTTGTAAGCGGACAAGACGTAAGCAGTGAGATTTTAAAACGTCTGGGCGTAACGCTTGCTATGAACATGACGGCGCTTGTGGCAGTTTTTATTCTCTCGCTCTATTTGGGAGTAAAAGCCGCCCTCAACTACGAAAAAAAGTTTGATTATCTCATACGCCAAATCTCTTTAGTCTCCTTTTCTATGCCTTCGTTTTATTTGGCACTCATCTTTATCATACTCTTTAGCGTAAACTTAAACCTTTTTCCTATAGCAGGACTGCACTCCATAGAAGAAAAATCAGGCATAGCAAACTTTCTTGACATGGCATGGCACTTGGTTCTCCCCGTAGGTGTTATGATATTTGTAGGGCTTGGAAGTATGATAATCTACATTCGCTCTTTGACTCTGGAAATATTAAAGAGTGACTACTACTACTTCGCACTCTCACGAGGCTTAAGTAAAAAAGAGCTGCTGCGTTACTACATACTGCCAAACCTCCTCCCCCCGATAATCACCCTTTTAGGTTTGTCACTCCCGGGCTTAATCGGAGGCAGTGTTATTTTAGAGTCCATTTTCGGCATAGAGGGAATGGGACAACTTTTTTTCATGAGCGCACTGAGTCGTGACTACCCCGTAATAATGGGGACTCTAATGATAACCGCGTTTTTAACACTGCTAGGAAATATGTTCGCAGATTTGATTTTGATGAAGTTGAATCCGTATATGAAAAGAGGGTAGAAGTTGGCATGTGGAAATATTTCCACATGCCGAAGAAACTAAGAAGTATTTACTAACTAAAGAGTGCTTGAAGAGCGTCTACACCGTCTTTGGCTTCTTCTATTTCACCGGTTACTTCATTTGTCTTGCTGTCATTTTCAACAAGTTCAATATTCAAACCCGTTAACATTGAAGCTAAACGGATGTTGATTCCGCTTTTACCGATGGCCTTTGACTTTTGGTCAGCCGGTAGAGTGATGATTGCTTTTTCGTTTTCGCCGGCTGCATTTTTTACAATCTCTACATGGGAAATAATAGCCGGACTCATTGCGCGAGAGACGAAAAGTTCGGGAATTGAGGTGTACTCAATACAGTCAATGTTTTCGCCGATTAACTCTTGAGAAACAGCGTTAATACGAACACCTTTTACACCGACAGTTGCTCCAACAGCATCAACTTGGGGGTGCGTACTGATAAGTGCTATTTTAGCACGTTCGCCCGGAATACGTGCAGATCTCTCTACAATAACGGTACCATCAGCGATTTCAGGAACTTCCAGTGCTAAAAGTTCTTCTAAAAACTTCGGACTTGTGCGAGAGAGTTCTATTTGAATGCCGTTTTCTTTGTCCATATTTACACGTCTTACAACTGCTTTTATATGGTCGCCGATATCAAAAAATTCTCCTTTAATACGACTTTTCATAGGTAAAATAGCACGAATCTCATCTACTTCTATATAGGTAGCATTATTATCGTCAACTCTCGTCACACGACCGGAAACTAGTGTGCCTATTTTTGATTTATATTTATTAAATATTTCATCTTCCACCAATCTTTGAATATGGAACTCAATCTCACGGTGAAGCGATGAAGCGGCAGTTCTTCCATAGTCTTCTAACTTGTGATCTATTTGAAGTTGGTCTTCAAGTTCTACTTGGTCATCATACTCTCTAGCATCAGTGATAGAGATGAAAGCAGGTGCTCTGTTTTCATCTTGAAGCTTTTCGTCATCATCGGCCACAACTGTGATTGTTTGTACAATATTCATTGTTTTTGTTGCTTTATTAATACTTGCTTCAAAAGCAAATTTATTGTTAATTACGCGCTTTGCTGTTTGTACAAATGCTGTTTTGAGAGCCTCTTGTACTTGCTCCGGTTTAAGACCTTTTTCGTGTGCTATAGCATCAATGATATCTAGAATTTTTTCCATAGTTATTCCTATTAAATAGTCGTTTCATAAAAAATAAATATTTGTAATTGGTGGGGATTTCTTATGAGTGAAACATTATATACAAATTCTACTAAAAATATCTTTAATACGATTTTTAGTAGAATTTGTATATAATGCAAGACTTTTATAAGAAAAAACAAGGATACGTAATGGATTTAAAATTTGCAAGAACAGACATAACTGCAAAACCAAAAAAAGTCGAATTAGAGAAAATAGAGGCAGCCGTAGAGAAAGAAGATAGTGTAATTTTTTACTTTGATAGAGAAAACTCACACAAAGATTTGCTGGAACTTCAAGATCATTTTGAAGCAAAAGGCAAAAGTTTTTACATGAGCGAAGTTAAATACGGACTTTCAGACAGCGAATATATGTACCAAGTACACATTATAAGATAGAGCTAAATGAGCAAAAAGTTATTTGTTGAAACATTGGGTTGCGCTATGAATTCTCGTGACAGTGAGCATATGATTGCTGAACTTTGTGAGAAAGAAAACTATGAACTTATTGATGATTTTACAGAGGCTGACCTTATTTTAATAAATACATGTTCAGTGAGAGAGAGACCGGTTCATAAGCTTTTTTCTGAATTAGGCGGCTTTAACAAAAAGAAAAAACCAGACGCAAAAATAGGTGTTTGTGGCTGTACTGCTTCGCATCTCGGAGAGGAAATACTCAAACGCGCACCCTATGTGAGCTTTGTTTTAGGTGCAAGAAATGTCTCAAAAATTACAGAGGTTCTTCATAAAGACAAGGCTGTAGAGATAGACATAGACTACGATGAGAGTGCCTTTGCTTTTAAAGATTTTCGCTCATCACCCTATAAAGGTTTTATAAATATCTCTATGGGCTGTGACAAAAGCTGTACCTTTTGTATAGTCCCTAAAACAAGAGGCGATGAAGTCTCTATTCCGGACGCATTAATTTTACAAGAGGCAGAACGTTTAGTTGACTCGGGCGCTAAAGAGATATTTCTTTTAGGTCAAAATGTCAACAACTACGGTCGCAGATTTTCAGGTAAACATGAAAAAGTAAACTTTACGGAGCTTTTAAGAAGACTGAGTAAAATCGAAAAGCTCCAAAGAATCCGCTTCACTTCGCCGCACCCTTTTCATATGGACGATGAGTTTATACAAGAGTTTTCTAGCAATCCAAAAATCTGTAAATCTATGCATATGCCGTTGCAAAGCGGTTCTAACAAAGTGCTCAAAGATATGAAAAGAGGCTACACCAAAGAGTGGTTTATCAACCGTGTGCAGTTGCTTAAAAGTATGTCTCCCGAGGCTACAATCAGTACCGATATTATTGTCGGTTTTCCAGGTGAGAGCGATGAAGATTTTCAAGACTCTTTAGCTCTTATGAGAGAGGTAGAGTTTGACCAAATATTTTCATTTAAATATTCTCCTCGCCCTGAGACTGAGGCTGAACATTTTACAAATGTTGTAGATGAAGAGGTTGCGTCTGAGAGACTCAATGAACTCCAAGCACTTAACAATGCAATAATAGACAAAAAACACTCCGGGCTTATCGGGGCTATATATGAAGTATATTTTGAAACGCTCAACAGAGACAACTTTGTAGCCGGAAGAAGCGATAATAACATGGTTATTAGAGTTGAGGGCTCTGAGGAACTTCTCGGTCAATTTAGAAATGTGAAAATAATCGATATCGGCAGAACAATTTTAACCGGTGAGATTGTTGCTTAAAAAAATATCGCGTGCTTTGGTGCTCTTTGTCATCCCTTTTTTAGCCTCTTTAATCATTAAGTTTATAGCACTTACTAACAAAAAAAAGTTTCATACAATAACAGAAATTGGGGATGAACCAACCATTTTTGCTTGCTGGCACGGGGAGCTTTTAATGCTCCCTTATCTTTACTTTTACTATAGAGAAGTTCCACATGCCAAGGTTCTAATCTCTAGCCATTTTGATGGCAAGCTAATCGCAAAAACTATAAAATATTTTGGACTAGACACCATCGCCGGCTCTACAAACAGAAATGCCGTAAAAGTATTAATTCAAGGGATTAAAGCGCTTAAGGATGGCTACGACATAGGCATCACTCCTGATGGTCCAAAAGGTCCAAGGCGAGAAGTTGCCGATGGTATCATTGTGATGGCTCAAAAAGCTAAGGTTAAAATAGTTTTGGTTAATATAATTCCATCAAGATACTGGGAGTTTAACTCCTGGGATAAATTTAGAGTTCCTAAGCCTTTTGGTACTTTAAACTACTACTCATCAGGTATGCTTGATGTAAGCGAGATGGAGTTAAAAGAGGCAAAAGCCTTAATAAAAAAGGAGTTTAGCAAGCATGAATACTAAAATACTTTTTCCAAGTTTAGCCACCTTGCTTGTTCTTATTATGGGCGTATATTTTTTATCAAACCCGTCGTATGAAAAATCAATAAGAGCAAAATATTATTATGAAACGGGTGATTATAAAGAAGCTTTGTCTTTAGCTAAAGAGGCTTTTACTTTAGATGTATACAACAGAATGGCATCAACTGTAATGGCTCAGTCAATAACATCCCTTAAATATAGTGCCTACATTGATGATGCCAAAAAATATATGAAACAGATAAATGAAATAGCAGCAAAAGAGAGTATTTCTGATGCGGACAGGGCTAAAATAAGATTAATTTGTGAGATTATGTTAAGTTCATATATTAAATTAGCTCCAAGTGTTGTGACTGATGCAGACTTAGTAAAAGATGTAGCAAATTATAATCTTGGGTTTGAGAAACTTCTTGAAAAAGTCGATAGATAAGTATAGACGAGAGTTCCTCGAATCTCTTGAAAATCTCAGAGGTTACTCTGATCTGACAATTAAAAGTTATGACGAAGTACTTAAAGAAGCCTTTGTCTACGTAGAAATTATTCAGCAAAATGCCAACCACATTTTTAACATTATGCCTTATCGCATAAAAATAGCACATTTAAACCCTAAAACAATTTCAAAGAAACTGAGTGCTATTCGCTCTTTTGTCTCCTACTTAAATGACCAAAACATGAAAGTTATTTTAAAGTCAGACAATAGTGTGAAAGTTGCTAAAACACTTCCTAAACCAATTCAACATAAGTATATAGTAGAAGCTTTGAGCCATGCTAATTTACAAGAGCGGTTAGTGGTTGTGATGTTATATACTCTGGGTCTTAGAATATCAGAACTTACCTCACTTGTATTAGGTAATATATCTACTGATTGGGTTAGAGTTTTAGGTAAGGGGAACAAACAAAGAGATATACCGCTTTTGAGTTCAACAAAACTTTTATTAGATGAATATCTAGCTCTGAATTCTCCCAAAAAATTTCTTTTTGAGAAAAATAGAGAAAAATTAAGCGAAAATAGTCTAAGATATACCGTTACTAAAGTATTTAAGAGAGTATCTTTAAAAGTTACTCCTCATCAACTTCGCCACTCTTATGCAACAGCCTTGTTAAATAACAATGCTCCTATTGCAGATGTAAGCGAATTGCTTGGTCATTCATCGATGGCAACAACACAAATCTATACTAAATTAGGTAGTGCATTGAAACAACAAAACTATAGCAAAGCACATCCACTTTGTATCGGGGACAAATAAGTGTTAAATAAGCTTTTAGAAGGTTTATATCATAAAATATTTGTTAATATTGTTGTTTACCGTTCAAAAAGCATCGTTTACGTAGAAGAGAGCAATAAAGATGAAATTATAAATAGTATTGAAGAGAGTTTTGATACAACAACCCTCAATGCTAAAATGTACAGCTTTATTAAATCTCATATAGAAGAGTCGCCCTTCCATTATATTTCTATATTAGACACCTCGTGTTCACAAGGTGCTGCTCCAACATGTAACCCCAAAGAGATGCCTCTATATTTTGATTCTACCTCTTCGAAACAGCTGTGTTATGCAGATGGATGGAGTTATTATTCATCTAAAGCTGATTTGCATCTATTGAAAAAAGAGTATAGTTCCATAGGTGTGGACTTTATTTTTTCTCCATTTGTGCTCTTAGCCAAGTTTTTTAAAGATAAGATAGATAAGCATACGTCAATGTACGTTCTCATTGGGGATAGCTTTTTGTCATTAGCAGTTTTTGACCACTCTGAATTATTATTTGCAGAGCATCTTGATATGAAGAACAATAAAGAGTCAGATGAGCTTTTGATGGATAGCAGTTCAATGCAAAATTTAGAATTTGAGCTAGAATCAAGTGTGAATTTAGATGATATTGATGTAGAAGATGATATCGGGGAGCTAAATGATTTTGGCGATATTGAAGATTTGGATAATTTTGAAGATATTAATGAATTTTCTGAAATTAAAGAAGACGAAGAAAAATTTATAGAAGAAGAAGACGAGTATCCAAGAAACGAGACGGAAGGTTTTAACGAAGAATATCAAAGATTTTCATTGATTAAAAGCTCACTAAAGCATTTTTATAAAGATGATAAATATAAAAGCCAATTTGTAGAGTCGGTATATATAGCAGACGGAGTTGGTGTTAGTAGTGATCTCAAAAGATACCTTGAAGAAGAGATATTTTTAAGTGTTTTTGTACGTCGAATAGACTTGTGTGCAGAAGTTTGTGAACTGGCTAAGGCAGAATTACAATGAAATATAGCTACACAAGTGCCAGGAAGAAGAAAATTGTTACGCCTGAACTGCAACTTCTTTTTATATTTTTCGGCATTACACTTTTTATGCTATTTTCAACCTACGCATTTTTGCTTTTTAAAGATTATCGTTTTTTAGAGCTAAGCAGAGATATTGTTCAAAAGCGGTTTGATTTAAATATTTCACTCTCTTCTATGAAGTCAAAAATCACATTTATAGAAAAAGAGTTAGCTCTTAGCGAGAGAGTTTACACTCAAAATACAGTCTTAAAAGATTCAATCGCAAACTTATTTGATTTAGTGCCTCAAAGGATTACGCTCTCAGAAGCTTCTTTGTTAAAAAATGGACTTATTCTTTATGGTATAACACCAAGCAAAGATGTTTATAACTTTATGCTTCAGGCACCGTTGCGTTCAATATTTCATAAAAATTATAGTAGTTTTTATCCTGATAAAAATGGATGGCTCAGGTTTGTCTCTACAAACTATATTGAAGAGAATGATATACAAAATTATGACTTAAAATCCGAAGATTTAGAAGAACAAGATACAAATGAGGGCTTAGAATAATGAAGATGAACATCAGTCGTCAAAATTTGTACCTTTTAGCCTTATCTACATTTTTGCTGATTTTTGTGCTTTTATTCTCATTTTTACTGTTGATACCAAAGGGCAAAGAGTATAGAGAACAAAGAACAGAGCTAAATAAAGGTAACGTGGAACTTAGAAAATATCAAGACTTTAATGAAGAGACACTTGAGATTTTGAAAAAACTTCAGAGTGATAATGGACATGTTATTACAGCTTTTGACAATACTTTTAATGCTGCAAGATTTGAGAAAGAACATAAAAATTATTTCAATACACTTACTCTTTCTAAGCTGGAAAAGTCTGAAGATGAAGAGGATGAATTTTCAGTCTATGAAGTCCAAACAACCTCGCAAATCAACTCTCCAAAAAGTTTTTATGATTTTTTAGATGCGGTAAATAAAAGCAGCTGGATTATCGGCATAAACTTTCCAATCAACTTTAAAAGAGAAGAGCAAATGATTCGCTCAAGTTTTACAATGAAAGTTTATAGCGTAAAAAGAGATTCAAACACTCCTCAATAACTCTTTTATTTTTAAAAAAGCTTCTTCATTTTTGTATAAATAGGGTCTGAGTTTAGGACTTATCTTTAAAACCCGACACTCTTCCTTAAACTCTTTTGGCATGCGACCTGAGCCATTGCGAGGAAATACTCTTGGGGTGTGGAAATCACTCTCAGAGCAGGGCACTATAAATACAAAATCTTTTTCCTGAATTACTAAAAATTTTCTGCCTACTACGGCACTATTTTGAGTTTTTAACTGCTCTCTTTCACTGGCACTCAGCATATAGTGTTGAGATTTTAAATACTTGTCTATAAGAAAAATATCAGCTCTTTTACTATGTAATTTTTTAAAATATGCAAAATCTTTAATATTTTGTACTTGAACCTCTTGCACTAGAGAGGCTCTGTCTTCATCCAAATAATCAAAACTTTTTTTAATGCCATCGAGATATCTCTCTAAAAGCGGGGAAGCATAGCTGTGGCGAAAGGAGTTTCGTTTTATATCTTCATCTAAGTTGCTCTCATCTTGAAAATACTTAATGTTGTTAGCGTGTAAATAGGCGAAGAGTTCTTTTTTGTCCAACTTAAGCAGTGGACGAACAAGGGTGTACGCCTCTCTTTTTTGCAAACTTTGCATACCTGCAATCTCGGCACAGCCGGCTCCCTTGCAAAACTGCATTAACATCCACTCAAACCTATCTCCGAGATGATGCGCGGTAATTAAGTTTTCATAACCATAGGTTTTGATGAGTTGCTCGAAAAAGTAGTATCTTATTTCTCTGGCATTAGCTTCAAAATTTTTATCTATTTTTGGAGCATTAAAAGAGTGAATTGTAAGATTGTGAATTGAGGCTAGTTCATGGGCGTATTTTAGCTCTTCTTCACTCTGTTTTCT
>MNYP01000137.1 GCA_001873135.1 Helicobacteraceae bacterium CG2_30_36_10 | reverse complement strand
ACAACTTCACCCGCTGGTCGTAAAAGCTATGGCGAGAAGAAAAATAAAAAAGATATCGTAGCTATTATGGCTGCTCATCAAATTCCATATGCCGCACAAGTTGCTCCCAATAAATGGAAAGATATGGTTAAAAAAATCCAATATGGTATGCAAGTTGAAGGTCCAGTATTTATAAATGCTGTTTCACCGTGTACGACTGAGTGGAAATTTGACCCTAAAGATACTATGCATATTACTGATTTAGCAACTGATTCTTTAGTTTTTCCACTGTATGAAATCATTGATAACCATGAGTTGAACATTACTTATCGTCCTAAAAATGTTGTGCCTGTTGAAGAGTATTTAGCTGCACAAGGCCGTTTTAAGCACCTTTTTAAAGATGAATATAAGTATCTCATTAAAGAGTGGCAAGAGAGAGTGGATGCCAAATGGGATATGTTGCAACGCCGAGAAGAAGCTCGCGTTTAAAAGTTTTATCTTCGACGCATCTTGCGTCCGACTCAGACATGGCATACTAGAGTATAGCCTTAGTCTGAGTTAAACATAATCTGCACCAAATCTAAAACTTTTTGTTACTATTTTAAAAACAGATTTGCATGTACGAAAAATATCTCTTGGTTCGATTTTATTTTCCCCTCTAAAATCTCTTTCGCTATTAGTCTTGTCTCTTTATCGAATTCGGTTGAAAGATGTCGCGAATAAAATAACAACCGCTCTATCGGCATCTTCTAGCAGTTTTACAAGCTCTGTAGTGAGTATATCTTTCCTGGACCTCCCGTTGAAGTTCCAAAGTTGTCAATCGCAATTTTGCAGTTACACTTTTCAACTTTGCTTATAAAGTTTACTACATATTCAAACTTTTCAATATAGTCAGACTCTACAATTTCAAAAACAATATCGTATTTCTCATGCATTATAATCCTCAAAAGTATGCCTTAATGCACAAACTGGGTATTATCGTGGTGAGAGGGCAAAAAAATAATGCTTATTATTTAATTATTGAAAAAAATAGGTTCCAGCTCTCTTGTAAATGCTCGTCTTTTTTACGAGGGAGCGGGTTAGGACTGACGAGAATACTCTGTGCAGGTTCTACATTGATTGGGCAAATGATTAGAGTTTTTTACTGTGCTTTTACTCTTTAGCCGAAATTTTTGGAAGCAGTTTTTAAGACTCTTTGAGTGAGATTTTAAAGATTTTAATTTCTTTTTTTAGACTTTAACATTTCCACATGCCAAAGAGCTTACAGCAGTTTGTCAACTGTAAAGTGAGCCGCTCCTAAGAGGGCAGTTTCTTGATTTAAAGAGACTCTTACTTGCATATTTCCCAGCATTTCACTAAAGCGTCCCTTAGCTCTAAAAGCCTTCATAAAGTTGCCCTCTGCTAACATCGGCAATATTTTCGGCGCTATGCCTCCGCCGATATATACACCTCCGAGCGACATGCTTTTTAGTGCGATATTTCCTGCCTCAGCTCCGTAAATTTCTACAAAGAGTCTTAGAACTTCTAAACATAGAGGGTCATTTTGTTTTATAGCAGATTCGCTTATTTGAGCGCTTGGGTCTTTGCCCTCTTTTAAATTTAACATAGCTTCAGGCTCGGGAGCGAAACCGCTTTGGCTTAAAAATTTGTATAAAGTATAGATGCCCGGACCCGATAAAATTCTTTCATAGCTGACATGTTGAGGAAATTCCCTACGCAGGTATTTGAGTAATTTATCTTGCTGAGTTGTAAGGGGAGCAAAATCTGTATGCCCGCCCTCTGAACCCAGAGGATGATATGCCTTTTTATCATAATATAATAGTGCCTCTCCAAGTCCCGTTCCCGCCGCGATAACGGCACGATTTCCTTCAACTGCTTTGGCATGTGGATTTAACTCTAAAAATTCATCATCACTCAGATATAACATACCGTAAGCGGTTGCTTCCAAGTCATTTAAAAGATGAACTTTTTTTGTCCCCAACTCCTTTTGCAAGCCAGAGGTAGTGATTTCCCAGGGAAGGTTTGTGGTGTGGCAGTTTGCATTTATAACTGGACCGGCAATACCAAAACAGGCAGCCTCTATTTGAGCCTTATTAATTTTAGTTTTAAACGCCGCTATAACATCGCTAAAAGTAGAAAAAGCACTGCTAGCAAACTGATGCTGCTCTTTAATGTGCAGTTTGTTCTCTACAATTTCATACAGTGCCAAATTGGTTTTTGTTCCGCCTATATCACCTGCTAGTATCATTATATTTTCCTGTTTTCAAATTAACTGATTTTTTACAAACTCGTTATAGTGACCCTCTTCATTCTCCAGCTCTTTATGTGTTCCGCGTTGTATAATTCTGCCTTCATTGAGTACATAAATAGTATCTGCATTTTTAACCGTACTGAGTCTGTGTGCTATTGTTATAACCGTTTTATCTTTTAAAAGCGGTGTTATTGTAGCAAAAAGTTTTGCTTCTGTGTGGACATCAAGGGCTGAAGTTGACTCGTCAAAAATAACTACACTCGGGTCGGCGATTATCATTCTGGCAATGCTCAATCTCTGTCTTTGCCCTCCGGAGAGTCTGATTCCATGACGACCGACTATAGTGTCGAGTCCCTTATCCATGCCGGCTATCATCTCGCTGAGTTGGGCAATATTTAAAGCCTTGTAAATCTGCTCATCACTAACACTCTCATCGCCCATTGTAATATTAAATCTAAGTGTGGAGTTAAAAAGTATAGGCATCTGCAGGACTAAAAATATCTTCTCTCGAAGGGAGCTTTTGTTGAGCTCTTCCATTCTTATATTGTTATAGCTTAACTCCCCGCTTTGCTTTTCATAAAAGCCCGATATTACTTGGGCGAGGGTAGTTTTACCGCTTCCGCTAGCCCCTATAAGTGCTATTTTTGAACCTGATTTTATCTCTAAAGAGATGTTTTCAAGTATATTTTTCCCCTCAATATAGGAGAAGTTTAAATCGCTTAAAGAGATATCCACATGCCGAGATGTAATTGTTTTGCTTCCTGAATATTCCGTCTTAAGAGTGAGTATTTTATTGATACGTTTGAGTGCCGCCATAGCAGAAGCGTAGGAGTACTGCATGGAGAGAATGTCTTGAACGGGTGTCATAATAAACCAGATATATCCAAACATGGCAAACATCATACCGATACTCAAATCACTGTAGGCGACTAGCAAAAGCCCTGAAGCACGCAGAATTTCAAAGACTGTTAAAAAGATTGTGTATGAGAGTTTTTCATAGGCTACGCTTTTGTAGCCAAATTCGTTAGAAGTTGTTTGAATCTCTTGTGCTCCGCTTATTGCCTTTGAAAAAAAGTACTCTTCCTTGTTGCTTGCTTTTATCTGTCCATACAAGTCAAGCGTTTCTCCTACCCTCTCTTGAAACTTTTCAATAGCCAGGTTTTCCTCTTTTTTAAGGCTACCGACTCTTTTAGACATTTTCTTGCTAATAAACATAATAATAGGTTGGATTATAAGTATAAGAATTCCTAAAATCGGGTCAATCATCATCATAACAACGCCCACAGCAAGTAGGGTTAAAACTGAAGATACAAATTTGCTGACACTGGTAATAATAAAACTATCAAGGGTGTTTACATCTGTAATGAGGTTGGCAGTTATCGCTCCGCTTCCCAGAGTTTCATACTCGTTCATTGAGGCAATTTTGAGGTGTGCTATAAGTCGCTTACGAATCATAAAGGTAACATATTTCGATATCTTCGTAAATATTTTAGTGATAATAACACCAAAAATAAAGTATATAAATCTTAAAAATATGACAGCAAGCGTCACTATGGCAATATAGTTAAAAGCGCTTGTGCTTCCTAAAAAGTAGTTAATAGTGTTGACAATATAAGAGGGTTTGTCTAAAAGAACTTCATCGACCATTATGGGCAGCATTAGAGGGATGGGAACACTCACTAAAATAGCCAAAAGAGTAATAACCTGACCCCAAATAAGGGAAGGCTTTTTGTCTAAAATAAGTTTGAATATTGATTTTAAAGTAATTTTATTTTGATTCATGGCGATATTATAGCTATTAAGGTAGAATTTTAAAAATTATTTGAGAGAGAATCCTTGTGAATGATATGAAAAGAGTAGAATTTTCCGATAGTTACAGAGATAAAAAAAATGCTGTTTTTTTAGCCATATATGTAAATGCAATTTCCCCTTGGAAATATTTTAACGATGATATTAAAAGCATGCGATGTCCAGCGATTATTATGATTGACAGATGGGACGGCAGAATGGGCTTCCCCGGCGGAACCGTCAATGAGGGTGAAGACCTTTTAGATGCGCTTGTTAGAGAGGTAAAAGAGGAGATCGGTATCAATGTAAAGCCGGACAAAGTGAAATATATAGCTTCGCATGAGTGGAAAATTGTTACGCATCTTTACGGTTTAGAAGTTCTAGAAGCCGAGTTTTTACATATTTATTACCATATTCTAAACAATTTTTCCCGTTCTATTTTGCTTCACGCCTACGAAGAGGGCGACAAGTCGCACTTCATGTCAGAGATAACAGGCATAAAAATCATCCCTCTAGTGCAACATGCAGGAAAAGGGATAAATCTATTTTTAGAGAACAGCTTCGCCGGATCTGCCAAAAATGAACTGCTTATTATGCTCGATGAGCTTTTTCATATAGAGGTGAAGTAGCTATTTCATAAAAAATAACATTAGTTTCTAACATTAAGTTTATTATCATACAATTTGTTAAAAAGGATTTTGATGAAGTTGTATGAACTACTATGCGCTGTATATATCAAGTCAGATATGGCATTTGAAAAAAGCTTTGAGATTATGGCGAGATATATCAGCTTTTCCATGGCTAGAGGCTCACTTGAAGATATTCACACTAAAAATGGGTTTAAACATTATGTCTTCGGTGGCTTACTGCCCATAGAAAAAGAAAAACTCTACAAAAAAGGCTCCACCTACAGTTTCACCATCCGCTCACTTGATGAAAAGTTTATAAACGCTCTCTCAGATGCACTCAGAAAAAACATCGATAACCCTGACTTTTTAGTTGTAAACACGGTAAAAAAAGTGGTAAATCAGTTCTTTATAAACGAACTCTACAGTGCAACTCCCGTTATAGTTTCTACAGAAAATTGCAAATACTGGACAATGCAAAGCAGCGGCGACATCCTGCAACTCCAAAAACAACTCCA
>MNYP01000078.1 GCA_001873135.1 Helicobacteraceae bacterium CG2_30_36_10 | reverse complement strand
GAGTCTAGTTTTGTCCTGTTTGAACTTTTTATAAAGCTTAAATTTTGCCTGAGCTAACTCTTCATCATTAAAAGAAAATTTACTTTTAATAGTATCATCACTAATATTTGCAGAGTCCATAGCAAAAAGTTTTAACTCTTTTTTTGTAAACTTTGCTTTTAGCATCCCGTATAACTCTTTATCATCTTCAATAAGATCTTGACTATTCATACTACAAAACTCACTCAATTTTTGTCTAAAATTGTTCTCTTTGTTGTATTGTCTCCAAACAGAATTTTCTAACATATATTTCTCCTATATTTTTTTTAAAATTTGTGTCAAGTCTTTAGTCTCGACTATTATATTTGCTTCTTTTTTTAAAATTTCTCGTCCACAAAAAGCTACTCTTGTTCCGGCATGTGCAAACATAGATAAATCGTTCGCTCCGTCTCCGCAAACTAAAGTCTCTTCTTCATTTATGCCAAGGATGCTTTGAAGTCTAACCAGCATATCACCCTTTGAGAAGTTAAACATCATATCTCCGCCGACTAGACCCGTTAGTTTCCCGTCTTTAACATGTAGAGCATTTGAAAAATCTGCGTCATAACCTAAAATATTTTTTGCATAACTTGTTGCCGTTCTAAAACCGCCACTAAAGCAGACAACCGTCATGCCTCTTTTTTTAAGCTCTGCGATTGTCTCCTTTGCACCGGGCATATAAGGCAGGCTATGGCTGATTCTCTCAACAACAGAGTAGTCAAGCCCTTTTAAAAGCCCTACTCTTTGTTGCAGTGATTCAAAAAAATCAAGTCTGCCCGACATTGCTTCTTCAGTGATAAAAGCTACTTCCTCTGCGATGCCTAGTTCCTCGGCAAAGAAATCTATTGTTTCGCCATCCATAAGTGTAGAATCAAAATCAAATACTGCAAGTTTTAACATATTAAATACTCTCTTTTGTTATAATGTCGCAATTATAGCGAATTAGGATTCTTTTTGTTTGATAAACTACTAGATAAATTAAAAAATGATACTTACCTTTCTTTAGAAACTACGCCGGGGCATTCTCCAGTTTTTTCACCTATTATAAACAAAATTGAGGAGTTGGGTCTAGATAAACTTGTAGATGCTTTCTCAACCACAGACAACCCTTTGGCTAAACTAAAATACAATGCTTTATTTGCAGCAAAGATGTTGCAGGAGAGGTTCCATAAACCGGTTCTTGCAACGATGAGTATGCGAGATAGAAATAAAATTGCACTCCAGTCCGACTTGCTTGGAGCAAATGAAGTAAATATAAGAGCCATTTTGGCTTTAACCGGTGATCCGGCAACTATCTCCGACCAACCGCACACAAAGGGTGTTTTTGAATCGGACAGTTCAATGCTTTTAGATATGATTTCTTGTTTTAACAGCGGTATAGATTATGCAGGAAAACCATTGGCTCAGAAGCCTCAAGAGATATTTCCCTTTGCAGTTGTTAATGCTTACTCAAAAAATCCAAAAACTCTACAAAAAAAGATGCAAAAGAAGATTAAGCATGGGGCATGTGGAATTATCACGCAGCCTGTATATGATTTAGAAAGTGCGAAGATACTTGTTGATCTTATGGAAGCTGCAAACAAAGAGTGTGCTCTAGAGAGTAATGCCCAACTTATTTTAGGCATTTTTCCGATTACAAAACTTCGTACAGCTCAGTTTTTGGCCACTAATGTTCCGGGTATAAATGTACCAAACAAGTGGATAGAAGCCCTAAAAAGTGCAAATGAAAGAGGAGTTGAAGAAGAGTATAAAGTTGGATTTGAACTCAGTAAAAAACTTTTTGATGATATAAAAGCTTTACACCCAAAGATTCATCTCATGACTGCAAACCAGTTTCAAATAGCTAAAGATATATTAGTATAAATACGAAGGAAAAAAATGATTGATTTAAAACTACTCCAAAACAACTTTGAAGAAACAGCTAGCAAGCTTATGCGAAAAGGTGTAGATACTGCACTGCTAGAAAATTTAAAAAACAAAAATGAAGAACTAAAAGTAGCAAAAATAAACTTTGAAACGCTTCAAGCTGCACAAAATAGTATGAGCAAAGAGTTTGGTCAACTTATGCGTGAGAAAAAAGATGTTACAGAGCTCAAACAAAAAGTCGATGAAAATAAAATAAAAATAAATGAAGCACTTGATGTTCAGAGAATAAAACAAGAAGAGCTTGAGAGAATTGCAATGTCTGTTGCCAATATTCCTGATGACAATGTTCCAGACGGTGCAGATGAAAATGACAACGTAGAGATAAAAAAAGTCTTAACGCCAAAAGAGTTCACTTTCACTCCAAAAGAACATTGGGAATTAGCAGAGCAAAACGGCTGGATTGACTTTGAACGCGGTGTAAAACTGGCCACAAGCCGTTTTAGCGTTTCCTTTGGAATGGGAGCGAAACTTGAACGCGCACTTATCAACTTCATGCTCAACTTCAACTCTAAACGCGGCTTTGAAGAGGTAAGCGTTCCTGCACTTGTTAACCGTACAGCACTCGAAGGAACTGGACAGTTGCCAAAGTTCGAAGACGATTTGTATAAAGTAGAAGGGCAAGAACTGTTTTTAATCCCGACTGCTGAAGTTCCGCTAACGAATCTTTACCAAGATGAAATACTCTCAGCCGAAGAGCTTCCTAAAAAAATGACAGCCTATACTTCTTGTTTTAGAAAAGAGGCGGGAGCAGCCGGACGAGATACACGCGGGATGATAAGACAGCATCAGTTCCATAAAGTAGAATTGGTCGCCATTACAAAACCTGAAGAGAGTGACCTAATATTTGATGAGATGGTGGCATGTGCTTCTGACATATTGAGTGCGCTTAAACTTCCTCACCGTCTTGTTACTCTGTGTACAGGCGATTTAGGTTTTGGTGCTGCAAAGACCATAGATATTGAGGTGTGGCTACCGGGGCAAGCAACTTACCGTGAAATCTCTTCCATTTCAAATACAAGAGAGTTCCAAGCAAGACGTGCAAAAATCCGTTTTAAAGATGGGAAGAAAAACTCTATGGTGCACACGCTAAACGGCTCTTCTTTAGCCGTTGGCCGTACACTTGTAGCTATAATGGAAAATAATCAAAACGAAGATGGTTCGATTGATATTCCTGAAGTTTTAAAACCTTATTTGGGGCTCTAATCTTCTCATTTTTACATCAATAGGCAGACTGAACTGCCTATTTACTGCCACTATTTTATATCAGATTTTATTAAGCCCCTCAATTAATTCATCTCGTTGTTTGTCAAGCTCAGCTACTCCTTCAAGTGCTTCTTCTTTATAACCAAGACTATGTAGTTGGAGTAATTGATTAGCGAATGCATGTATTTTTTTGTGCAATACATCAACTTTTTCATATCCAGAAGTTAAATATTGCTTGTCACTTGGAAGAAGCCATTCTGTAAAATAACATTCTTGCAAATCATCGGACTCTATATTGTCTACATTTTTATCTTCCAAGACAGCTTTCACTTTGGCTATCCAGGAGTAATGTTCTAGAGTTGCAAAGAAGACATTCCTTTGAACTGTACTCATTATTTGCTGGTTTTTCCAGGACTCATCCGGTTCCCATGTATTAAGCCAAACTATGAGTTCATCGCCTTTCATTGGACGAGCTATTGCATAACCCTGCCCGAGTTCGCAGCCTAGTTGAATCAATATTCTTCCATGTTCCAATGTTTCGACTCCCTCAGCAATAACACTGCGCTTAAATGCTTTGGCGATGCTTACAACTCCATACAAAATACTCAAATCTTCTGGATTACCAAGCATATTTACTACAAAATTTTGCTCTACTTTTATATACTTGCTAGGTATGCGTTTTACAAAGGTCAATGATGAATACCCTAAGCCAAAGTCATCTACAGAAAACACAAGTCCGAAAATTTTACATTGGTGTACCACGTGTGTTGCTTGCAGAAGATCTTCAAGTTTACTTGTTTCTAAAATTTCCAGTTCCAACATTGAGGATTTTACCGTGCTGTGTTGTGCCAAAATACTTTTTAGCCTTTCAATAAAATTGTCTTCGAGCAGTTGACACGCACAAACATTAACACTGATACAGATGTTAATCCCCTGTTTCTGCCATAATTCTATTTGTAAGAGCGCTTTATGAATGGCCCATTCCCCAATCTCAATCGACAAGCTATGCCCTTCGATGATTGGAAAAAACTCAGATGGGGATATAAGACCTTTTTGTGGATGCCTCCAACGCAGAAGTGCTTCAACTCCAATAATTTCCCCAGTACGTAAATTCACTTTTGGTTGATATCGCATTTCAAATTGATTCTCCTTAAGTGCCTTATCTAGGAGTGCAATTTCTTCATAGCGTTCACGAATAATATTGTTTTGCAGTACATCAAAAATATAATATTGATTTTTACCGGCGAGTTTTGCCTCATACATCGCCTGATCTGCTTGGTGCAGAAGTTCACCAGCATCTTTATCCTCAAATTGCGGATAAAAGGTGACCCCGATACTGGCTGAAACTTGAATAAACATATTATTGATTTGTATCTTTTTTGCAGCAGAATCAAGCAAACGGGTAATCATCTGCAGACTAGAGTTAATGTCGGCTAAGTCAGCCAAAACGGCAACAAACTCATCCCCTCCTATTCGTGCAAGTGTATCCTCTTCACGCAGTTCCTCACTCATGTCTGCAGTCAATTTTACAAGCAATTGGTCTCCGACGTCATGACCATAGTTATCATTTACCTCTTTAAAACTATCAAGGTCAATGAAAAGTACTGCCAAGTATTTGTTGTGCCGCTGGGTTTGTGCCATACTCTGCATAAGGCGATCAGCAAGCAATACTCGGTTTGGCAAGCCCGTCAGAGTGTCAAAGTAGGCAATGTTTTTTAACTCCTGTTCATATTTTTTAAGTTTTGTAATATCGTGTATGCCTAAAAACATTACCGATTTATCATCACTATTTGTATCCAATGATGAAGTAAGATGCACCCAAAAAGGAGTTGCATCTTTTTTTATCATTCGTAATTCACAAACTTGTTGGTCGTCTGATATAAACAATTTTTTGAAATACTTGTAATAGATATCTTGATCATCTTTATATATAAAATGCGTAATAGGACGTTTTAGTAATTTATCGCGTTGCACGCCTAATAACTTTGAAACTTCGAGATTGGCTTCATAAATCAGCCCGTCCTCGCCAATAG
>MNYP01000053.1 GCA_001873135.1 Helicobacteraceae bacterium CG2_30_36_10 | reverse complement strand
ACAGTTTTAATACTTTTAGCTCTAAGTGCTTTTTCTGTCTTGGCTCTGTGCGAAGATAGATTAACACAAGAAGAGAAGAATGAGATAAACCTAAACTACAACAAAACAATAAAATCTTTTATGCAAGACAATAAGGCAGTAATAAATTTAGTTTATGATTCTTACGCATATGTAGTTTTTCCAAGTATAGGCAAAGGTGGTCTAATCGTTGGCGGTGCTTATGGCGAAGGACGCGCATATAAGAAGGGCTTTTGGGTAGGAGATGTAATTCTTAAACAGTATACTTTCGGTCTTCAAGCCGGAGGGCAACGATACAGCGAAATAATTTTTTTTAAGAGTGAGGAATCATTTAAAATATTTACTAAAGATGGCTTTGAAGATTCTACTCAATCTTCTGTAGTTCCCATTTATAGTGGTGTTTCTTCAGATGTAGATTTTGCAAAAGATATAGAAGTTTATACAGCAAGCTCTATGGGGCTTATGTTAGAAGCAACTACGGGCGCTCAAAACTTTATCTATACCCCAAAAAAGTAACTACAACGATCTGTTTTTCAACTCGTTATCGATAATGGTTCTATCTTTGCCTCTATAATTGCTCTTTAGCCATATTAGGTATGCATCGGGTACTTCATTGTATTGCATACCCTTATATTTACCAAAATCTATTCTTGCTTTAGTCTCTGCAAACAATACTTTCTCTTCACAAATACTATCAATTTCCACATGCCACAGCAAAGAAACAAATTCATGAAACTCTATTTTTTTCTTGATTACAAATGAGTAAGTATTAAAATCAAACAAGCCATTTCTATTTTTTACAAAATTTTCTATCTGCTGAATTTGTTCAACTGAGAGTTGTTCTAGATTTTTAATATAAACACTAAATGAATTCGCATGTTGAGTAAAAATAAAATGTGCTTTAGCCATTATATAATTTCACGAATTCCCTTAGTGTTAGGGGAGGACAAAACACCCTCAGACTCTAACTGCTCTATAACTCTAGCAGAGCGGTTATAACCAATTTGCAGTTTTCTTTGTAAGTAGGAAATAGAGGTTTTTCTATCGGTTAAAACAACATTTTTTGCATCTTCATAAAGAGAATCAAGCTCTTCATAGGTATCTTTTGAGGACAAAGAGTTAATCTCGTTTTCTTCAACTAAAAATCTTTTGTCGTAGTTTGCTTCTCTTTGAGACTTGATAAAATTAACTATATTTTCTATCTCTTCTTCAGTGCTCCATGGCGCATGAAGCCTAACTAGTCCAACTGAGCCGGGAGGGGTAAAAAGCATATCTCCCTTACCAAGCAAAGACTCAGCACCCTGCTGGTCTAAAATAATTTTACTATCTACTTTTTGCCCTACTCTGTACGATATACGAGAAGGTAAATTTGCTTTAATGAGTCCGGTCACAACATCAACGGAAGGTCTTTGCGTAGCTACTACCAGATGTATGCCCGAAGCTCTTGCCATTTGAGCCAGTCGTGCAATAGAGTGTTCAACGTCTTTACCGCTTGTCATCATTAAATCGGCTAACTCGTCTATAATCACTACAATATAGGGGAAATGCTCGCCGCCCTCTTTTTTTACTTTTTCATTATAGTTTTCAATACTTTTTGTTCTGTTTTCACTCATCAGCTCATAACGTCTCTCCATCTCTGAGACCATGTTATTGAGAGCGACTATGGCTTGTTTAGGCTTTGTAATAACGGGAGTAAGCAGATGAGGAATATCGTTATAGATAGAAAACTCAAGCATTTTTGGGTCAATCATTAAAAGTCTTAACTGGTCGGGTGAATTTTTGTATAAAAGAGAAAGTATCATAGCATTTATGCCGACACTTTTACCGCTTCCCGTTGTCCCTGCTATTAGTAAGTGAGGCAATTTTTTAAGGTCGGTAATAAAAGGTTTGCCGACAATATCTTTGCCTAAAACAATAGTTAGCGGAGATGATGATTCTTTAAATAACTTACTGTCAAGCAACTCTCTTAAATAAATAGTGTCAACCGTAGCATTTGGTATCTCTATACCTACAACATCTTTACCTGGAATCGGTGCTTGAATTCTGATGCTCTCAGCTGAGAGTGCCATTGCTAAATCATCTTGAAGGTTTAATATTCGTGATACTTTCACATTTGCAGCGGGCTTAAACTCAAAAGTTGAGACAACCGGTCCGGCATAGGTACGAACAACATCACCCTCAATTTTAAAGTGTGCCAGCTTCTCTATAAGGTAGCGTATCTTATCGTCAACCTCGCTTTCATCAACAGTATGAGAAGTTGAACTTGGCTTTTGTAAAAAATTAACAGAGGGAAGGGTGAAGTTTTTAGGCTTTTCCACCTCCCCTTTTTCCATGCTTTCTAAAAGTTTTGTGTTTTCTTCTAACTCATCAATAATTAATGCATATTTTTGTTCTTTGATTTTTGATGCAACTTCTAGGATAGTATGTGCTTTATCATCACTCAGTATTTTCAGAGTTTCCTTGGCATGTGGAAGTTCAATGCCAGCTTGCTTATTTTCTTGCACTTTCTTTGCTCTAAGCGGCAAAGTCGTACTGGACGCAAGAACTTCTTCTGCACTCTCTTTAGACTCTTTTTTTCTTAAGTAAGAAGGTTTATCAAATTCATCATTTTTTTCTTCGATTACTTCTTGCATCGCATCGATGTCAAAAACTTTTTCTTTTACAGTTTTGCTTTTAACAGTGTCGTCTTTCTTGGCATGTGGAATATATTTCTTAATGAAATTGGAACACATTTTTGCCACTTCATCTGTAGTGCTGTCTAAAATAATAATAACAGAGACCAGAGTAATCATTACCAAAAAAACCCAAAGACCAAAAGAACCAATAAAAGGAGCTAAAAAATCAACAAAATCGGCACCGATTTTACCTCTTGATTCATTTTGAACAACTAAAGCTTGAAAGAGTAAAGAGGAAAATAAAAATAAAAGCACAGAGAGAGTAGCCTCTACCCTACGAAAATCAAAAACGGTATGTTTGTAAACTAAATAGGCAGGAATTAAAAGAAGCAATAAATAGACATAAGAAACATACCCGAAATATTTATGATTAAATGAAGCAAAAGTAGCTCCAAAGCTTCCTATTATGCCGCTGTCACCTAAAATGGTTGCCATTCCTAAATAAATTAATATTCCAAAAACGATGATAAAAAGAGTGTCTTTCAAATTCTGACCTTAAAAAAATAATGATATGTTTTGTAAATGAAGTATAGCCAAAAACGTTCCATAAAGGAGTTTTTTTGGCATTTTGAAATGATGAATTTATAAGTAATTAACTAAACTCAGTTGAGAAATCTTTGCCACAGTGGAAAGCATAGCCTGATAGCTCAAAGACAACTGAGTAAGGTTTAAAGATGCCTCTGCTATGTCTGTATCTATAACAGATGATCTAAGTGTCATTGTACTAATTTCAAGTAGCTGAACACGTTCTAATGAGTTTGTTAGTGAATTAGATTGCGCTCCAACCAAAGCACGAGATTTGCTAACATGTTCCATTAAGTCATCTATCATTTGAATGGCATTTTCCATACCTGTGCTTCTCATATCGCCACTTTCACTATCTGGATAAAGTTTATGGTTTTCAACAGCAGTTATTATTTCATTGAGATTTTTAAAAAAATCTGTTTTAGGGTCGCGGACTGTGAGTGCATTGTTTGAGTTAAAAGTCATTACCGGTGCATCTGTAGAAAAATTTCCGCTATTTGAGTCATAAATAGCCAAACTAGCTTTTGTATTGCTGTTATTAGTATCTTGAAACTGAATTTTCCCATCGTAAGTTAAAAATGTTTGGCCTGCAAGATTTGATGCTGCAACAGCGTTGTCATACTCTGTGTCTGTATTAGTAACTGGAAGATTTCCCGCTACTAGCATATTGGTTACATCCATAAGCTGTCTATAAGTCATATCATCAGCGTTAATAGCTGTTCTTGGAGTGTTCATATTAAATATATCAAAACTTGTATCGACTATTCCATCCGCATCTGTGTCGACAGAAAATGAAGAACCGCCGCTTGCTGTATTTAAAAAATTTATTTCAGCAGTATATTGGGCTCCATTTACATCGGTTCCCTTAAGTGTTAGTTTTGTTCCGCTTAATGTTCCTGGCGTTCCCTGAGATAAATCTGCCACTTCAGAAATTTTAGTCGATGGTGTTGCAAAAGCATTCGTATCTCTTATGATTTGAGGTGTGTTTGATGACAACTTTGAGCCATTTTTACTAAATTGTGTTCTATCATAAACTAAAGTGTCAATATCTGCAGCAACAATACTGTTTAGAGTTGTTGTAGTAACACTTACTGCTCCGGTACCACTACCGTTATCATTCGCTAAGTCTGTATTTATAGAAACACCACTAGCTACGCCTTGTGCTGTTGCATTGAGCGTAATTGTATCGCCGGCTATTGCTACGGTAAAATCTCCGGCTAACTCTATTTGATTTTTCAAGTTATCATAGGTTGTTGCAGAATCAACATTAAAAGCTTGTGTGTAGAGAGTCCCATTGTCTACCGTAATACTCAAAGTATCGCCCGCAACTACGGCTCTATCCATAGCAAACGCAGCACTTTTAAATTCACTCGAAGGAGTAGTAGCGGTTGCATAGGGTGATTTTACAAAACTTTTAATATATAAACTGGTATTGGCGGCTGTGCTTGTTTGGTCAATGATTCTGTCAAAATTTGTTTCACCGTCCTTTAAATTATCTATATTTCCGGCGTTTGCTCCATAAATCGGACTATCAATATCAGCCGCATCATTTCCATCTGCTTGGTTATAATCAACTGCCCCGACCATATGAAAATCTAATTTGCTTGAACCTTTTATTTTATCTTCAACAACAATCTCACCCTCAGGGTTGAGAGATACGTTGACTACTTTAACGCTCGCCGTATTGCCATAAGCGTTTCCAATCTGAGTTAAAAGTGTATTTACGGTATCATTATCACCCATAGAAATTTTTTGACTCAATGCCGTGCCGTCACTTTTTGTACCGCTTAAATAAAAATGATTTGAGGCAGTGGTACTTGCAACCAAATCAATATCACCCATTAAATCGCGAATAGTATCATCAGCAGTAATAACTTTATCAATTCCGCCTGAGGCACTTGTAGGGTCTAAAAAATCAGGATATTTAGCACTTAAATTATATTGGGGTACATTCGAAGTTATAGTTCTTTTAACTAAGGCTTCTTCGCCCAGAAACAAATCAGCACCGGTTAAATTATATTTT
>MNYP01000072.1 GCA_001873135.1 Helicobacteraceae bacterium CG2_30_36_10 | reverse complement strand
ATAATCTTTATGCAGAAATTTATCCTCATCAGGTAGTATAACTTAAATCGCAGCATTAATTTGAATACTGTACCGATTCTGCATTACGTCTATGTTAAAATAATAAAAATAAATTTAAGGATGTTATTATGGGTGAGCCAAGGTTAAAAGATATAGATGATTATGACACTTTAAAAGGTGGAAAAAAGAGAGTTGTATGGGCTGTTATACTTGCAGGGCTGCTCATTGGAGCAATTTATAAAATTGCTTATAATGTTTATGATAATAATGATGCTATAAAAATTGAAGATACAATTCAAAAAGTGCCAATGAAATAGTTAATGCTTATTAATAATGATAGAATTACAAAAAATTAAGCGTTAGTTCGCAATGCAAGGTCAAAATATGTTAATGATAATAGTAGGTGTGTATAGTTTATATGTATTAGTTTCTATATACACAAGTGTAATGCAAATTGGTTATATAAATCAGGCAAAAAGAAAGTCAGCAGTTTTGTTGTCAGCTTCAGAATTTTTAAAAGCGGGGAATTATGCTGTAGAAAAAGAGAAGATGAATATTCTCAGCTCTTTTTTTGATTACTTACTCTTTATTGCTTGGATTGGATTTGGAGTTACTTACTTATCATCAGTTTTGTCTTTGGAGAATGACGCGATGTTTAATATAACAATGGTTATGAGTTTTGTTGTTATTAATTCTCTTTTTTCAATGCCGTTTTCTTATTATGAAAAATTTGTTTTAGACGAAAAATTTGGATTTAACAAGTCCAGTATGGCTCAGTATATTAAAGATACTCTTATATCATTCGTTATGACACTTGTTTTTGGCTCCTTAGTTGTCTGGGGAATTTATGAAATTATTTCCAATTTTGATTATTGGTGGTTATGGAGTTTTGCCTTTATATTTGCAGTTGTTATTTTAATAAACATGCTTTATCCAACATTTAGAGCACTCTTCTTTGACAAAGTAACCCCGCTTGATAATGAAGAGTTAAATGCTGAGATAAAAACACTTATGGACAAAACAGGTTTTGTAAGCTCCGGCGTATTTATAAGTGATGCAAGTAAAAGAGATGCAAGACTCAACGCTTATTTTGGCGGTTTAGGAAAAACTAAAAGAGTTATACTTTTTGATACTCTTATAGCCAAACTGAGTACAAAAGAGCTGCTTGCAGTTTTAGGACACGAACTTGGGCACTTTGCTCATGGTGATATATATAAAAATATAGTTCTTGTCGGTGTTATGCTTTTTGCAATGTTTGCTATTTTTGGTAATTTGCCGGCGTCTCTTTATCTGGAAATGGGCTTAAGTGAATCTCCCTATTTAGTTATGATTTTATTACTGCTTTGTATGCCGGTTTTAGGTTTTATAATGATGCCGATTATGGGAATTGTGAGCCGTCGTAATGAGTACGCAGCAGATAAAATGGGAAGTGAACTTGGCGGGGAAGCGGGAGCCATTGAACTCGCGAATGCACTTAAAAAGTTAGTGACTCAGAACAAAAGTTTTCCGCTTTCTCATCCTTTATATATATTTTTTCATTATACACATCCTCCCGTTTTGCAAAGACTAAAAGCTCTTGGTGTTGATGTAGGCAGTTCAGATAAGAGTGCGTTAGAGGGAAAATGCGAAGCAGTTCTTTAGTAGAAGATATTTTAAAAGATATAACGACTACTTTAAACCCTATGATTCCAAGAGCCTCAAGAGAAGCACAACTTCTTTTGATGGCACACTTATCTTGTGATGAACTCTGGCTTATGACAAATAAAAAGAGTGAAGTTAAAGATGTTGATAAACTTTTCCAATGGGTAAACAGACGAGCTAAAAATGAGCCTTTAGAGTACATAACTAACAAGGTAAGTTTTTATAGTGAAGAGTTTTATATTGCTTCGGGTGCTCTTATCCCTCGTCCTGAAACAGAGTTATTTATTGATGAAGTCATTAACAATATTTCAAATCCACATGCTAAGATAACCTTTGTTGAGGTTGGCATAGGAAGCGGAATCATCTCAATAATGCTTGCACTTAAATTTCCACATGCCAAGTTTATAGCAGTTGACATCTCACCCGCCGCACTTGAGATAGCCACCATAAATATAAAAAAATTCTCACTTGAAGATAGAATAGAGTTACGACTAGGTTCACTTTTGGAGCCTGTAAAAGAACATATTGATTACCTTATTTCTAACCCTCCCTACATTGCAAATGATACTGATTTAGAATCAAACTTATTGTATGAACCTCAGAATGCACTCTTTGGCGGAACTATTGGCGATGAGATAATAAAAGAGCTTCTTAGTGAGGTATTAAAGCGAAATATTAACTTTTTTACATGTGAGATGGGTTATGACCAAAAGGATAAGATTAGAAATTATTTAAAAGATACAAAATCTGAAGATTTAAATTTCTATGAAGACCTCAGTGGTTTTGATAGAGGTTTTACATTAAAATTATAAAGGGTATAAAATTGAGTAAAAAAATATATATAGATTTTGGTTATTTGATTCTGCTCGCGGCTACTTTTGGAGCTGTTTTTGTTTTAGGTGCAATTGTAGCACCTGTTGTATTCCATACGGATAGAATTTTAGTAGATATGCTTATGGACAACTACAATGCCGGAATTATAATGAGTGAGATATTTCATAGATTTAGTTACTGGATTTATTTTGTCGCCGTAGTTGTAATAGCCTATGAAGCATCTATATATAAAACCGGACAAAGAGACGCTGTTGTCTTTGCAAGTTCAATTATAGTTGTATTTTCATCGCTTATGTTTAGCGGAGTCTATGCGCCAAGAATTCTTGCAATGCAGGCGCTTGGGGCTGAAGCAACGCATAGTGATACTTTTGAAAATCTTCATATTGCAAGCGAGATAGATTTTAAAATACTGGCAATAGCACTGCTTGTTCTCTTTGTCAGAAGGTTGATGCTTCTTCAGCGTTCTTAAACCTTCTACCATTTCCACATGCCAAGCTTTAAGGTGAATTCTTTTTAGAATTTAACATATAATTAACAATACTTCTATATGATATTGTCTCTAAAACAATGATAAAAGGAAGTTCTGTGATAATCAAAAAAATATTGGCTTTAATGGCAATTTTAGTTCTGACGACACTAAGTATGCAGGCACAAAGCTTTGACAAATCAGCTTCAAGCAAGCCTGTATTGGTTCAAAAAGGCGAGGGCAAGCAGTGGTGTCCGGTATGTGGCATGGACTTAAAAATGTTTTACAAAACAAGTCATACTGGAAAAATACACAAGCACGAAAATCGACACTACTGCTCGCTCAGATGCCTTGTCGTAGATATGCAAGAGCACGAAATAGACAAAAAAGATATACAAGTCGTTGATGCTAAAACTGAGAAACTCATAGATGCCTCATCGGCTTTTTATGTTTTAGGTTCTAATGCCCAGGGAACAATGTCTAAAACGAGCAAGCTCGCTTTTGCGAAAGAAAAAGACGCTTTGGCCTTTGTAAAAGAGAGGCAAGGAAAAATTGTTGACTTTGAGAGTGTTCTAAAATCAGCACAGGAATCTTTAAGCTCTGACATTGCTATGGTAAATGCAAAAAAGATGAAAAAAATGTACCCGATGGGTAAAAGAATATTTGAGAGTATGTGTAAGAGTGACATAAACTTAAATGATTTCGTTGAGATAAACCAACTAAAAGCCTCTCTTGTAGAACTTTGTAAACCCTTAAAAGAGAATCAACTTCAAGCTGTAACACTCTATTTGTGGGAAGTAAAAAGGGTGGGTGACAATGAATCGGTTGTGGGTAAAATAGAAGTAAAAAAAGATGAAAAATGTCCGGTATGCGGCATGTTTGTCTATAAATATCCTAAGTGGGCGGCACAAATTTTTTACGAAACTGATGGAGTCCAGCATTACCACTCTTTTGATGGTGTGAAAGATTTAATGAAGTTTTATTTTGACCCGCTCTCTTGGGGTAAATACAATACATCAAAGAGCCAAAACATAAGCAAAATTCTCGTTACCGACTACTATTCTCAAAAAGCTATAGATGCAAGAGAGGCTTATTTAGTCATAGGAAGTGATGTTTACGGTCCTATGGGCGATGAGCTTATTCCTTTTAAAAATGAAAGCGATGCAAAAACTTTTTATATGGATCATAAAGCTAAAAAAGTAGTGAAGTTTAAAGAGTTGACAAAAGACGATGTTTATAAACTTGATGAATAAAACAAACAGTTATACTTCCAAAACACGGTTACTTTTCTTTTTGTTTTTAACTCTGTTTTTAGTGTTGATTGCAGAGGGCTTTTACTTAAGTATTTTTAAAAGTATGAGTAATGAAAGAGCAATAAAAAAAATAAACTTTGTGAAACTCTCAACGCTTCCTGATCTTGCCATTGCAACTGAGGCTTCATATGTAAGGCATAGAAGCCTGGCTGATCTCTTTTGTATTTATAAAGACGATGGCAGTTTGAGGGAATATTTCCCATCGACCTATGCTATTTCACATTCGCATATTTTAAATCCACATGCCAAGAAAAAGATAAATAAAGAACAAATAAATGAAAAATAAAATAAATATATACTTAATAGAATATGCCATAAATGCGATACTCAGACAAAGGTTTAAAAGTTTTTTTATAGTTACCGTTTTTACACTTTTAACCTTTCTTTTAACCTCCGTTTTTTTTATAACAAACTCTTTGCGTTATGAGTTGGAGACAACGGTTGATGCCCTGCCTCAGATAATAGTGCAAAAAATAAAGGCAGGTCGCCATTATGATATAGATACAGCGGTTGTTGATGATATATTGGGAATATCCGGAGTTAATGATGCGGTTGCCAGAGTTTGGGGCTATTACTATTTTGAAAATGCCGGAGTAAATTTTAGTGTTGTCGGAATCGACAGATATGAAAAACAGTATAAAAACAGCTTTACAAAACTTGTAGAAAACTTCGATTTTGATGATATCAATGGTACGAGCACCATGCTTATTGGAAGCGGAGTTAAACGTACAATGCAGAGCAGTTATTATAAAGAGTACTTTAATTTTATAAAGCCGGATGGAAGTTTGAAAAAAGTCCAAATTGCCGGAATTTTCGACGCTGAGACTGAGTTGGAATCAAACGACATGATAATTATTTCTAAAGATTTATTTAGAGAAATTTTTGACATACAAGAGTCAAAGGCAACCGATATAGTCGTAAAGGTTGCTAATCCCCAAGAGATAGCTACGGTCGTCTCAAAAATAAAGTTGCTATTTCCAGATACTCGAATAATCACAAA
>MNYP01000067.1 GCA_001873135.1 Helicobacteraceae bacterium CG2_30_36_10 | reverse complement strand
TCCTATTTTTTTTTAGGAAATTGCCTATGTTGTATAATTTTTCCCAATTTTTTAAAGATGATGAGCTCTTATTGGATGAGTTTCTTGATAAATACACTGCTCACTTAGATAAAAATAGCGATTGCTGTGACATATTAAAAGGTCACTATATAAATATTTTAAATATTTTTAGTGCTCCCTTTGAAGGTCAAGATATTTTAAAACGCTTTGAGAACCTTGCCAAATATCAAATTCTTCTTGAGCACCCTTACATAATTATTACAAATGAAATATATTGCTTACAAAGCTTAATGATGCAAAAAATGGCATCTACACATAGCAATACAAATCTTCTTCAATTTCTTTCACTCTTTTCTGAGGTAAACAATAGAGTTGCAAAAATATATCTTCGTGAATATATACAGAAACTTTTGTCTATTAACAATATTCGCATAAATTCTATCTCAGACCTTATAGATAGAAATTTTATAAAACATTATGAGTCGCACCTTATTTGGCTGACAAATCTGGCTCTATCTATTAAAAATGAAAAATTAACTACTTACCCGGAACTTGATTGTACAAAATGTGATTTTGGAAAATGGCTCTACGGCGAAGCAAAAAGTATCATACAAAATAACTCCAAATTAAAAACTATAGAAACTTTACACAAAAGCCTGCACCTTTTTGGAAAAAAAATATATGAGAATATACTCAGTGAATCTTACCCCGTACTTGTAACTTATCTTGAGAAGTGTGAACTTTTCTCGCTAAGTATCGGAACTGAACTCGCTCTTGTTGACAACATACTCATGAATCAAAGAGTCACAAAAGACTCACTAACAGGGGCTATGAATCGCAATGGATTAAAAAATGTATTTGAGAGTCAGTATGAGCTCTCTCTTGCCACAAATAACTCCTTTGTTATAGCCATGTGTGATTTAGATTTTTTCAAAGATGTCAATGACACTCATGGGCATGTAGCCGGCGACTTGATGCTTAAAATGTTTGTAGATACCGTAAAAAAGTATATTCGTAATTCTGATATTATTATTCGCTATGGAGGAGAAGAGTTTATTGTTATGCTTCCCGCGATTACTAAAGCCAAAGGCTATGAGGTCTTAGAAAAAATTCGCAAAGGGTTTGAAGAAAGTTCCCTCAGAGTTGATGAAAAAGAGATTAAAGCTACTGTCAGTATAGGCTTGCTTGAGATAAAACCTACAAATTATTATGCACAGAAATTTTTAAATGAATATCTAAATATTGTTGATAAAAAGCTATATATAGCGAAAAACACCGGTAGGAACAGAGTAGAAATGGACTGACGTCTTTACTTTAAAATAAATCACTATAGTCATATTTGCCTAAATTAATGTAGTATTTTTTGCCAATAACAACTATTCTATAGTCTTTTTTTGCTATCTTTTTTACTCTTTCTTTTATCTTTTGTTTTTCACTTTTTTGCAAAGAGCTCTTTTTTAAATATCTTTTTAAAGAAATGAGTTCGTTTTCTTGTATGTTTTTAATAATTTCTATCTCCGCTTCTACATGTTCATCTAGCTTACTCTCTTCAATAGGGGTATTTAACATAAATTTTGAGGAGAGAGAATTAAGAATATTTTTGAGCTGCTCATCTTTTTGCAGGTAAATCTCTTCTATTTTAATTCTCTCTTGAATGAGCATTTTTTCTTTTTGGTCTCTAAGCATTTTTGTTTCATCTTCAAGCATGTCTATTTTAGCCTGCAGAGTGATATTTTGTGCTTCTATAAACTTATAGTATTTGTTATCCAAAACTGCTGCTGTTTTATCTGTTTGTGTTTTGTTAGTTCTAGGTGATGAGATATTAGCTTTGTTATCAATAATCACAAACTTCACTCCCTCTTGCACAACACTCTGGAGTGAACCTCTTCTTATTCTGTTATGAATAGCTTCTTTTGACACTCCGAAGTGCTCAGCTGCGTCTGATACGTTCATCTTTGGCATGTGGAAATTCCTTATCTCATGTTTTCAAAAATAATCGGAGCATCCCACTCGCCTTCTCTGACCATTGCCATTACTTTTTGCAACTCATCGAGTTTTGCACCCTTAACTCTAATAGAATCACCTTCTATGTTAGCCGTTACTTTTAATTTCAAATTTTTAATTTCAGCAACAATTTTTTTTGCCTCTTTAGACTCTATATAATCAACAACTTTAAAAGTAGCCTTTCTGTTACCGCCTGAGGAGTCTTCGACTTTTACTTCATCAAGAACCTTAGACGAAAGACCTTGCTTTAAAAGCTTTGTGATGACAACATCTTTGAGAGCATCGAGCTTGTTATCGCTTGAGGCTATTAAAACTAACTGTTTCTCTTTTTCTTTAAAAGTAACTTCAAAGGTGGTTCCCTTAAAGTCATAACGATTGGCAACTTCTCTCTCTACGAGGTTGATTGCGTTTTTAAAAATCTGAATATCTATTTTTGCACTTATATCAAATGAATGTTCTTTTGCCATTTATAACCCTTTTATAACAATAACGCTGATTATAACATATTTTAAAAGTGTGTTAGTTTGTTTTAATTATGTTTGGCATGTGGAATTAAAAAAAGTGCTAGAAAATTGGGCTTCCGTCAAATCCAAAACCGCCACCAAATGAAGCAAAATTTGGGTCACTGTAACCTGCAATAACCGATTTAGAGCGAAGTTTTTCAATATCTGCCTTGCTAGAAATATTTTGCGGACAGACAAGCGTGCACTCATTGCATAAAGTACAGTCCCAAACTCCGTTTGTTTGAATGGTCTCTATCTTCTCTTGGGGTGCATTTTCTCTTGCATCGCTCACATACTTCCAAACTCTGGTGAGTGAAAATGGTCCTAAGAACTCTTCATTCACTGTATAAACCGGGCAAGCACTATAACAAGAGCCGCATAAAATACAGTCGCTTTGAAGCTCATTTCTTTTCTCATCATCTTGGCTCAGAGAAACATCTTTACTTACAAAACTTTGCCAAGCTTTTGCTTTTGCATTAAAGGAGAGCGCTTTGTCCATATCTACAACTAAATCACGAATAAGAGGAACATTTCTTAGTGCCTCTATTAAATCTCCCTCTTTAACTTTATATCCACATGCCAAGACTTCTTTGCCATTTACCCGCACAGAACAGCTCCCACAAACACTGCTTCTGCATCCGCTTGCATATGTTAAAGAAGCATCTTGCGTAGTTTTTATTTCGTTTAAAACCGCCAAAAGCGTAGCATCTTGCAGGTCAACTTCATACTCTTTTATCTCAAAATCAGTGCCATATCTTTGAATTTTAATCTTCATATTTTACTCCGTAAGCGTTATCTTCTTTGTAGGCTATGGAGTGGACTTTGTAGAGCTCATCATTTTGGACTCTGTTGTCGCTTCTAAAATGGGCTCCGCGGCTCTCGGCTCTTTTTATTGCACAGGTGAGTATAATCTCGGCAAGTTCAAGTGTATTTTTAAATTCTATAAACTCTACTAGGTTTGTGTTATAGATTTTTGATTTATCTTTTGGACCCATCAGAGCTAGCTCTTTATGGATTGTAATTACCTCTTCAAGGGCACTCTCTAAGCCCTTGCCCTCTCTTGTAATTCCCACTTTTTCGTAAAACAGATTTCCTATAAACTCCCGTTTTTCATAAAAATTTATCTCGTCTGTAAACTCTTGTATCTCTGCAAGAAGATCAGTTGTTTGGAGAGTCAAATCAGTACCGGGCTTAAAGTTTTTGGAGTATTTTGCAGCATTTTCGCCGGCTTGTTTTCCAAAAACTATAAGCTCTAAAAGAGAGTTCCCGCCAAGACGGTTTGCTCCGTGAACTCTGTGGTTTGCGCACTCGCCAACGGCATAAAGACCTCTCACTTTGGTTTGAGAATCAATGCCCACTTCTATGCCTCCCATAGTGTAATGAGCCACCGGTTTTACAGGAATTAGCTCATAAACAGGGTCAATATTTTCATAGAGTTTTGCAAGTTTACGCTCTTGTGGAAGCTCTTCATCAATAAACTCTTCACCTAAATGGCGAATATCTAAAAAGACCTCTTCGCCCTTTTGCATTTCATCATTTATGGCGCGTGCCACCTCATCACGAGGAGCCAACTCATTTGTAAATCTTTCTCCCTTTGAGTTTAACAGGTATCCCCCGGCGCCTCTGGCACTCTCTGAGATGAGTATCGAAGAGCCTTTAAGAGCTGTGGGGTGAAACTGTATAAATTCCATGTCGCTAAGTCTTGCTCCCCCGCGGACTGCTGCTGCAATGCCATCGCCCGTTGAGCCTGTTGCGTTGGTGGAGTGCTTTTCATAAATGCGGCTATAACCGCCCGTTGCAACTATAACGCTTGCACTCTCATAAATCTCAACTTCGCCTGTTCGAATGTTTAAAACACTCGCTCCGCTCACAAACACCTCTTGTGTTTGTGAAGTGTTTGTTATAAAGTCCAACAAGTATCTTTCATTTAAAATCTCAACTCCACATGCCAAGCATCTGTCATAAAGCGTATGCAGTATTTTAAGACCCGTATAGTCCTGCGCATAACAGGCTCTGGGAGCCGAAGCACCTCCAAGAGTTCTTTGAGCAATTTTTGCATCTTTGGTTCTGCTAAAACAGACACCTATGCTATCTAGCCATGCAACTGCCTCCGGCGCACTCTCACATAAAAGCCTTACTGCCTCTTCGTTTGCAATCCCATGAGCAGATTTCAAAGTGTTTTGAACATGCGCTTCAACACTGTCTTCGCTCACATTTGCAAGCGCTGCATTTATACCGCCCTGAGCCATAGAAGTCTGGCTTCTTGTCGGGTACTCTTTACATAAAACTCTTACCTTTGCCCCTGCTTCGTGTGCTTTTAAAGCTGCTACTAAACCTGCGCCGCCTGCGCCTATTACTAAAACATCACTCTTCATATATGGCCCTGTTCTTCTAAAATCTCTTTATGTTTTGTAAGTTTAATCGTAAATATAGCACCTACTTCACTATTTTTTGCATAAATATCTCCCTTGTGATAATCTTTAATAATCATTTTAGACATATAAAGACCAAGGCCCGTTCCATGTTTTTCGAGTTTGGTAGAAAAGTATGGGTCAAAGATTTTTTCTATAATTTTTTCATCAATACCGCCGGCGTTGTCCCTTATTTCTATATATGTTTCATCATCAATATCAAAGCTTTTTATTTTAATATAGGGATGTTTGATATTTTTTTCAACTAAATGCTCTCTGGAATTATTTAAAATATTGATAATAACCTGCATAAACTCACTTTGGAGAATTTTTATTTTATTGAAAGAGTTTAAATC
>MNYP01000010.1:1237-5300 GCA_001873135.1 Helicobacteraceae bacterium CG2_30_36_10 | reverse complement strand
TTTTAAAGTTATTATTTTATTAGCCGATTTAGTGCTTAATAAGTTTATACTTTAAGCAAGGAGCAAGTCATGGATGGCATAGCAAATGTTGCAAGGCAACAACAGAGTCAGGTAGGTACAGGTGAAACTCAAGGAAGAGTGGCTCAATCAGTTCAGCAGCATGCACAACCAACTCAAAAAGTTGACGTTGTCAAAGAGATGCAAAAAGAGGCGGTACAAGTCGCACCAAAAATAGATTCAAAAGAGCAGGTTCGAGAGTTAGTCGATCAACTTAATAAGGCTATGGCTCCTATGAATACTAATATTAAATTTGGGGTGGATTCTCAGGATATATTTTATGTTTCTGTTATTGAATCAGAAACAAGTAAAATGATAAGAAGGTTTCCAGCAGAACAAGCGGCTGATTTTCTTCCAAAAATGCAAGAAGTTACTGGAATCCTTTTTGATACAAAAGGGTAGAAATACACCCTTTTGTACTCATAAATTTCTTCTGCATTTTTATAATATCTTCAACCATTAATCTTAGTGTATTTTCATGTATGCACTCACACTAACTAATTTTTAATCTTTTTTATTGTAATATCGCGATAATTATTCTACTCATAAAGGGTTTGTTCAATGAAAAAAGAAGTTAAAAAAGTAGTATTAGCCTACTCTGGCGGACTAGATACCAGTGTTATATTAAAATGGCTACAAGATGAATATAAGTGTGAAGTTGTAACTTTTACAGCTGATTTAGGTCAAGGTGAAGAACTTGAACCTGCTCGTAAAAAAGCATTACAATTTGGTATTAAGCCTGAAAATATTTTCATAGATGATTTAAGAGAAGAGTTTGTAAAAGATTATGTTTTTCCTATGTTTAGAGCAAATGCTATTTATGAAGGCGAGTATCTTTTAGGGACTTCTATAGCCCGCCCGCTCATTGCAAAACGCCAATCAGAGATTGCTAAAATTACAGGTGCAGATGGGGTAAGTCACGGAGCGACCGGCAAAGGCAATGACCAAGTTCGTTTTGAGATGGGTTATTTAGCTCAAGACTCGACTCTTACTATTATTGCTCCGTGGAGAGAGTGGGATTTAAATTCGAGAGAAAAGCTACTTGCATATGCCGAACTTCACGGTATTTCTATTGAGAAAAAAGGTAAGAAATCACCTTATTCTATGGATGCCAACCTCCTTCATATCTCTTACGAAGGTGGAATTTTAGAAGACCCTAACTCTGAACCTGAAGAGAGTATGTGGTTATGGTCAAATTCACCTGAAAATGCTCCGGACAAAGCTGAGTATATTGAGATAGGCTATAAAAACGGTGACCCTATTTCACTAAATGGTAAAGAGTTAAGCCCTGCAACAATACTTAAAACTTTAAATGAGATTGGCGGAAAACACGGCATTGGTCGTGTTGATATCGTTGAAAACCGCTTTGTCGGCATGAAAGCACGCGGATGTTATGAGACTCCGGGCGGAACTATTATGCTAAAAGCCCACCGTGCTATCGAATCAATCACAATGGACCGTGAAGCTTCTCACTTAAAAGATGAGATGATGCCTCGTTATGCAAAACTAATCTACAACGGATTTTGGTTCTCACCAGAGCGTGAAATGTTGCAAGCCGCTATTGATAACACTCAGAAATATGTTCAAGGAACTGTTCGTCTTAAACTTTACAAAGGCAGCATAATGGTAGTAGGTAGAAGTTCAGACGTATCACTGTTTAATGCAGAGTACTCAACATTCGAAGAAGATGAAGTATATAACCAAAAAGATGCTGAAGGTTTCATCAAACTCAATGCGCTTCGTTTTATTATCGAAGGTAAAGCTCGTAAAAAATAAAAAAGACAATAGTTTCTTAACAGTAATATTTCAAATAACATTTCAAGAGATAATTCTCTCTTGTTTTGTTTGATGTTTAAAGTGTTTTTATGAAGTTCGATATCTAGAATTTGAACAACACTTTTAAGATCAAACATAAAATCATGTTTTTTCTGACAACGGTATAGTTTAGACTTTCGTTATGTCTAAATATGTAAATGCCAAGTTCTATAACAACTTATTGTTAAATAGTTGAATGATAAAAGTTATGATGCCACAAATACCCTGTTTGGGTTATAAGCAACATTGTTTTTATATATTGCCAATATGATATGAGCCAATTTTCTTGCGACAATGACTAAAGCCTCTTTTTTGGCTCTGCCTTGAGAAACCTTATCGTGAAAGAGTTTATTAAGTTCTGGGTTATGCCTTACAGAAGCAACAGCAGCTTGATAAAGAGCTTTTTTAGCCAGCTTAGCACCTCGTTTGGCAATAGGACCATAGACTGTTTTATTGCCGGATTGCTCAAGGGTTGGGTAGAGTCCAAGATAACCTATGAGAGAGTTCTGGTTAGCAAATCTGCTTAAATCACCACATTCACTTTATGGTTTTATCTGATACTCCCGGAATGGTTCTTAGATTATCGATAATATCCATAACATGTTGCTCTTCATTTGAGTCAAGTAAGGGTTGTTGGTTAAAAAGCAGAAGCATTTGATACCTCTAAAGGTTTTTAAAATCCTCTCTACACTTGCATGTGCATAATGCTTTGCAGTCAGATACTTCTCAAGCAGTGCCAATCCTGTAACATTGTATGGGTCTCGTATCACTTGTTCCATCTCTGGAAATACAACAGCGAGTAGAGTGCTGACTTGTCGTTTGTGTTTTTTTAGCTCATCTTGAAGTGATGCTTTATGACGGTACAGTGATTTAATACCCTGATAGGTATCTTCACTCACATAAGCTTTTGCATATCTGCCTGATTTAATCAGTGCAGCAATCATAAGTGCGTCGATATTGTCGTTTTTAACCTTCTTCATAGTGTCCATCTCTCTAAATCTATTGGTTTGATAAGGGTTAAGTAATACTACATTAAAACCTTTTTCTTTTAGATAAAGATAGATATTTTCAAAGAAAATTCCTGTGGCTTCCATTCCAATTGTAAAGTTGGATATATCATCAATTGAAGTAAGAGTTAAAAAGATAGACTCAAACCCATCTTCATCATTATTGAATTTTAGCGATGATTTTAGAACTTTATCTTCTTGATTTAAGACACAGGCAACATGGAAACTTTTTGCTATATCAATTCCTACATAATACATCTGGCATCCTTTTATGTTTAATTTTACTTACAGCCTCGTAACAATAGAAGATTAGACTATGTCTATCTTTGCATCCTATAGGTAAGTTACTTTCATTAAACGCAGTATGCTTTTACCGGTGATATAAATCCACAAGGAAAAAAGACCGTCATTCAACTCTTTAACTGTAAGTTGTTTTAGAATTTGGTAGAACACTGTTGCTTTACCAAAGTCTAAATTTAATATCAATCTATTACTCCTTTGGATTTAATAGTTGATAAATTTATTATACGAGGAGAAATTATGAATAAAATTGATATGAATTCAGCGGAATTTCAAGAAGAGATGACAAAGTCTATTAAATTTACAGATAAAGTTGTTAAACAGTTTGGCTGGGAATATAACCCTGAAGCAGATATAAACGAGGGGGTGCAGATGGGTCTGGCCCGCAACAAAATGATGTACTCTAAAAGATTTTGTCCTTGTTTTATGGTTGAAGAAGTTGATGGGAAATACAAAAGTACTGATGATAGACTATGCCCTTGTACGCCTGCTATAGAAAAAGAGATTCCCGAGAATGGTACGTGTCACTGCCAAATTTTTTGTACACCTGAGTTTGCAGCAGCTAAGCGTATAGAATTTGGGATGGAAGAAGTAGTTCATACACACTCTCGCGGATTAACAAAAGATGAATGTCTATCTCTAGTAAACCAAAGAGAACTTGATGGCGATGAAGTAATAGCATTGCTTGAAGCCAGAGAACTTGGTATGGTAGAGTTTAAGATAGTTGATGTTCGTGAGCATATGGAATGGCAAATGGGTCATATTAAAGGTGCTGATGCCTTAGTTCCAACAAGCAGTTTTTTCCAAACACTTGATGATGCAAAACTGGATAAAAATGAAAATATTATTCTTTACTGTCATGTAGGCAGTAGAAGTGCTCACTG
>MNYP01000010.1:0-1231 GCA_001873135.1 Helicobacteraceae bacterium CG2_30_36_10 | reverse complement strand
AATACTCTCAGATATGGGATACACTAAAATTGGAAATTTAACGCATGGTATTGTTTCTTACGGCGGAGAAAAGGTAACTCGCTAAACGAAGTAGAAATAAAAGTATAATTCACTATAAAAAAGAGGAATATTTATGAAAGTATTATTAATAAAAGATGTAAAAACTTTAGGTAAAGCCGGCGAAGTTAAAGAAGTTAAAGACGGTTATGGAAAAAACTTTCTTATAGGAAAGGGATTTGCAAGAGCAGCAACTGCAGAAATTTTAGCGCAACATGCTCAAAATGAACTTATCGTTGCCCAGGACCTTGAAAAAGAAGTGAATCTTCTTAAAGGGATAGCAAAGCAACTTGATAAGTGTGAAATAATCATCACTAAAAAAATTGGACAAAATGGTCATTTATTTGGTTCAGTAACAAAAGATGAAATTTCTGCAGCACTCAAAGAACAACATAATATAGAGATTGACAAAAAACATATTAATGAAAAGTCTGCTATTAAAACAATAGGCGAACATGATTTGGACTTTAAACTCGGTCATGGTCTTCATGCTAAGTTGCATGTGGATGTTCAAGGAGAATAAATTTGTTTGATGCTACAACCATACTTGCTTACAAAGGCAAAAACAAGGCTGTGATAGGTGGAGATGGACAGGTTACTTTTGGAGATTCAGTTCTAAAATCAAATGCAACTAAAATCCGTACACTCGGGCATGGGGAAATTTTAGCCGGCTTTGCCGGAAGTACTGCTGATGCTTTTAACCTTTTTGATATGTTTGAAGATTTTTTGCAAGACAAAAAAGGTGACCTTTTAAAGTCAGTTGTCGAATTTTCTAAAGCGTGGAGAAAAGACAAAGTTCTCCGCCGATTGGAAGCGATGATGATTGTTTTAAATAATGACCATATATTCATCCTAACAGGCAATGGCGATGTAGTTGAACCTGAAGATGGAGAACTCGCTTCCATAGGAAGCGGTGGAAATTATGCTATTTCAGCAGCTCGGGCACTAAAAAAACATAGTAAATTAAGTGAAGAAGAACTTGTTCGAGAGAGTTTGAGCATAGCAGCAGACTTATGCATATATACAAACCATAATATTAAGACTCTTATATTAGAGGAAAACAAATAATGAACTTGACACCAAAAGAGATTGTTGAGTATTTAGACAAGTATGTAATCTCTCAAAATGATGCTAAAAAAACAATAGCTCTTGCTCTGAGAACGAGATATAGAAG
>MNYP01000098.1 GCA_001873135.1 Helicobacteraceae bacterium CG2_30_36_10 | reverse complement strand
TAAAAGTGCAAAGGCTATGCAAGACAAAATAAACAACACTATAGATAATTCATCGCTTAAAATCGTAAACGAAGCAAAACAGAAAATAAAAGAGCAAAGAGAGGCGAATCGTTAAGATGTCGAATATAACAACAGATTTTAATGACAGAACAGTTGAATATGAGCAACTTCTTAGTGATTTTAAAGTTTTACTAAAAAAAAACACTCTTAAGTTCACTATTCAAAGAGAGGTTGTTTTAGAGACTCTATACAATTCTGATGAACACCTTACTCCAGAATCGCTTCATCGTTTAATACAGGAGAAATTTCCTGAACTCAGCACCGGAATAGCAACCGTATACAGAACTTTGGCACTTCTAGAAGAGTCGGATATGGTCACATCTCTCTCTTTTGGAGCTCAAGGAAAAAAATATGAGCTTGGTGCGAAAATGCACCATGACCATATGATATGTACAGTGTGTGGCGAAATAACAGAATTTGTAGATGAAGAAATCGAAGAGAGACAACATAGTATTGCCAGCGCACTTGACTTTAAAATGTCTGATCACTCTATGCAAATTTATGGTATCTGCGCAAACTGTCAAAAAACAACTAAATAAAAGGAATACTATTGGCTTTTGAAAATAAATTTATTCAACAAAGAATCGAAAAAGTAGAATTACTCAGGGCTGAGGGGATAAACCCTTACTCTAATGATTCTAGAAGAAATACAACAATCGTAAAATATTTAAATGTAAACTCAGATATAGAAAATATGCAAAACAAACGCGATGAAAATCGTAATTATACTGTTAGTGGCCGAATAAAACTTTTTAGAATCATGGGTAAAGCCAGCTTCATTAAAATAGAAGATGAAAGCGGAATGTTACAAATTTATGTTACTAGAGACAATCTGCCTGAAGGCTTTTACAACAGCACTTTTAAAAAACTTATTGAAATTGGTGATATTGTAGAAATTTCTGGTTTTCCATTTGTGACGGGGCAAGGCGAACTTTCACTTCATTGTAGTGAGTTTAGACTTTTAACAAAAGCAATAGCTCCACTACCTGAAAAATTTCATGGCGTTACAGATAAAGAGATTAGATATAGACAAAGATATCTTGACCTTATTATGAACTCTGAAGTTCGTAAAACATTTCAGACTCGCTCAAAAGTAATCTCTTTAACGAGAAGATTTTTTGAAGATAAAGGCTTTTTGGAAGTTGAAACTCCGATGATGCACCCCATAGCAGGCGGAGCGAATGCTAAACCATTCGTTACTCATCATAATTCACTCGGTATTGACAGATTTTTAAGAATTGCACCTGAGCTTTACCTAAAAAGATTAATTGTTGGCGGATTTGAAGCAGTGTTTGAGATAAACCGTAACTTTAGAAATGAAGGCATGGATGCAACGCACAACCCTGAATTTACTTCTATCGAGTTTTATTGGGCATATAAAACATATAAAGATTTAATTAAAATAACAAAAGAGTATTTTGAATATCTTTTTGATCACTTAAGGTTACCTATAATGCTTCCTTATGGAGATTTAGTGATTAATTTTGAAAACTTCACAGAAATTCCACTTATTGAGTCATTGACTACTATTGGTGGAGTTGCTGCTGAAGTTGTAAATGATAAAGAGAAAATTATAGAGTATTTAAAATCTCAAAACTTAACTGTGAAGCCCGGAATGAACTTAGGTCAACTTCAAGGAGAACTTTTTGATGAGTTTGTAGAAGAAAAATTAATCGACCCAACTTTCATAACTGAGTATCCAGTTGAGATTTCTCCCCTAGCCAGAAGAAGTGATACAAAGCCAGAGATTACAGAGAGATTTGAGCTTTTCATTGCAGGTCGCGAGATTGCAAATGCTTTTAGTGAGCTTAACGACCCCATAGACCAGTACGAAAGATTTAAAGGTCAATGCGATGCTAGAGAAGCAGGCGATGATGAAGCACATGAAATGGATGAAGATTTCATTGATGCACTTAGCTATGGAATGGCTCCAACTGCGGGGCAAGGGATAGGAATAGACAGGCTTGTCATGCTTTTAACTAATGAGCACTCAATTAGAGATGTCTTATTGTTTCCTGCAATGAAACCCCTACATAGAGATGAAGTCCATTCAGACGAAGAATAAACAATGAAATTATTACACGGCTTTGGAAAAGACTACTTACTTTTTTCCTCTATGTCAGCATATAATGTAGTTGCACCCCTGCAAAGTCGTGCAACATCTTCACAAACTCCTGACTTAGCTGATTCTTATCACTGTGACTGCTTTTATGAACTCAGAACAAAACTCACTCTTTTAATCAACCATTATATTCCTCGATGCCCTTTTTATACCGTATGTTTTGCATTTCGCAGAACCGGTGTGCACCCTCCTCTTTTTATATTCTAAATAATTTATACTCACTATTAAAATCAAATATTTAAAATATACAAGGATATACTCATGTCAAAAAATTATGTTATAGGTTTTCCAAGAATCGGAGAACAAAGAGAACTAAAAAAAGTGCTAGAGAGTTTTTGGGCTAAAGAGAGCTCATTTGAAGAACTAAACGCAGTTGCTTCCAAACTTAAAAGAAGACATTGGGAGTACCAAAAAGATGCTGGTATGGACTTTATAAGCTCAAATGATTTTTCACTTTATGACAATATGTTAGATACAGCGTTTATGCTAGGTGCCATTCCAAAAAGATTTCAGGCACTAGAAAAAGAAGAGTTATACTTTAGTATGGCAAGAGGAAACAAGACATCTGTTGCCATGGAGATGACTAAATGGTTTAACACCAACTATCACTACATTGTGCCTGAATTATCAAAAGAAGATACCTATAAACTTAATGCTTCAAAAATTCTCAATGAGTACAAAGAGGCAAAGGCCCTTGGAATTAAGACAAAAATAAATCTCATTGGTCCCATAACATTCTTAGGACTCAGTAAAAGAGTCGATGGCGGTGAAAGTTATGAGTTTTTAGACGAAATCCTCAAAATTTATGAGGCACTGCTTGGAGAGATTTCTATACTCGACACAGCTATTACACTCCAAATAGACGAACCAATTTTTGCAATGGATAATGAACCTAAAGTACTCAGTCTTATAAAACCTACCTACGACAGACTAGCATCTCTGTGCCCAAATATAAACATAGTGGTAAGCACATATTTTGAACACTCAAATGAAGCTACAAAAATTTTACTCTATACACCTATTTGGGGCATTGGTCTTGACTTTTTATATGGTGAAGAAAATATGAAAATGCTAGAACTCATTAACAGTAGCGACAAACAGCTTATTGCCGGTGTTGTTGACGGTCGAAATATTTGGAAAAACAATATAACTAAAACCATTCAACTTTTAGAAAAAATCGCCGCGCAAGTTCATAAAGATAAAATCATCATCTCATCTTCTTGTTCTTTACTTCACTCTCCTTTTAGTTTGAATTATGAAAAAACGATGAGTGCTCAAATAAAAAACTGGCTGAGTTTTGCAAAAGAAAAACTTGATGAAATTGCTTTACTCTCTAAACTCTTTTTTGAAGAAGATTTAAATGCTTACGAACAAAGTATCGTAAAACAAAATGCAGAGGCTCACTACGACAGAAGCACATCGGTTATGATTCATAATTATGATGTGCAAACGAGAGTTAAAAACACAACAAAGCAACACAGAGAAGCTAGTTACGAAGAGAGAATAAAACTTCAAAAAGAAGTTTTGAATTACAAAGATTTAGCCACTACGACTATTGGTTCATTCCCTCAAACTGTGGAGCTAAGAGACGCAAGAAAAAACTTTAAAAATAAAATCATCTCTCAAGAAGAGTATGAAACGCAGATGAAAAACTATATAGATACGTGTGTAAATTTTCAAGAGGAGTGTGGTCTGGAAGTTTTGGTTCATGGAGAACCTGAGCGTAACGATATGGTCGAATATTTTGGTGAACAGCTTGACGGTTATGGGTTTTCTCAAAATGGATGGGTACAGAGTTACGGCAGTCGTTGTGTAAAACCTCCCTTTATTTACGGTGATATATCTCGTCCAAAGGCCATGACTGTAGATTGGACTACTTATGCTCAAAGCAAAACACAAAAAATTATGAAAGGGATGTTAACAGGTCCCGTTACAATACTCAACTGGTCTTTTGTACGAGATGATTTAGCAAGAAGCGAAGTTTCACAGCAAATAGCACTTGCTATCAGCGATGAGATAGATGACCTGCAAAACGCAGGTATAAAAATCATACAAGTTGATGAAGCTGCGTTTAAAGAGGGTTATCCACTTAGAAAAAATAAGATTCCAGCGTATGAAGCTTGGGCGGTAAGAGACTTCAAACTTGCAGTGAGCAGTGCATGGAAGAAAACGCAGATACATACACACATGTGCTACAGTCAATTTAATGACATTATTAAAACAATTGAGGCAATGGATGCAGATGTTATCTCGATTGAAACTGCAAGAAGTGGCAATAAGCTTCTTAAAATATTTAAAGAAGTTGGATATAAACAAGAGGTGGGCCCAGGTGTATATGACATTCATTCGCCTAGAATTCCATCAGTAGATGAGATTGTCACACAAATAAAATCACTCCTTGAAGTGTTGCCAAAAGAGCAACTTTGGATAAACCCAGACTGCGGTCTAAAAACGAGAAAATACGAAGAAGTCAAGCCAAGTTTACTTAACATGGTCGAGGCTGTAAAAATAGTGAGAGATGAACTTAAATAGTTCACCTCTCAAAAATAAGTAGCATTTATTCAGTCATTTATTATTAAAGATTGCGTATAATCTCTACAATATTAATGAACAAGGAAATTTGGCAAATGAGCTTTTTAAAAGAGTACGACAGTGAAATATATGAATTATGTGAAAAAGAATTAGAGCGTCAAACTGACCATTTGGAAATGATTGCATCTGAAAACTTTACACTTCCGGCTGTTATGGAAGCTATGGGTTCTGTTTTTACAAACAAGTATGCTGAGGGTTACCCTGGCAAACGTTACTATGGTGGTTGTGAATATGCTGATGGTGTTGAACAACTAGCGATTGACCGAGCATGTGAACTTTTTGGATGTAACTATGCAAACGTACAGCCTCACTCAGGTTCTCAAGCAAATGGTGCAGTTTACGCTGCTCTTCTAAAAGCTGGCGACAAACTTTTAGGTATGGATTTAAATCATGGCGGTCACTTGACGCACGGCTCTAAACCGAGTTTTTCCGGTCAGAACTACCACTCTTTTACATATGGTGTGGAACTTGACGGTCGTATCAACTATGACAGAATTATGGATATTGCTCAAATCGTTAAACCAAAAATAATCGTTTGTGGTGCATCTGCTTATGCTAGAGAGATTGACTTCAAAAAATTCCGCGAAATTGCTGACGCTGTTGGCGCAATTTTATTTGCTGACATTGCACATATCGCTGGTCTGGTAGCTGCCGGTGAGCACCCTAGCCCATTTCCACATGCCCATGTTGTAACAACTACAACGCATAAAACTCTTGCAGGTCCAAGAGGCGGTATGATTATGACTAACGATGAAGAGATTGCTAAAAAAATGAACTCCGCTATTTTTCCAGCTCTGCAAGGGGGACCGCTGGTCCATGTTATCGCTGCAAAAGCAGTTGGCTTTAAATATAACTTGTCACCGGAATGGAAAGAGTATGCTAAACAAGTAAAATTAAATGCTTCAGTTTTAGCTGATGTACTTATAAAAAGGGGTTATAATGTTGTCTCTGGCGGAACTGATAATCATCTAGTACTTGTATCTTTTGTTGGTCTTGAATTTTCTGGAAAAGATGCAGATGCTGCTCTTGGTAATGCCGGTATAACTATTAATAAAAATACTGTTCCGGGTGAGACTAGAAGTCCATTTGTTACTTCAGGTATCCGCATTGGTTCTCCTGCACTTACATCTCGAGGCATGAAAGAGAAGGAGTTTGAACTTATTGCAAACAAAATGGCAGATGTACTTGATGATATCAATAACACGCAGTTACAAGAGAGTATAAAAAAAGAGTTGAAATTATTGGCTCAAAGTTTCGTAATATATAACCAATCAACTTACTAGGGATAATGAATGACTGCGATGGATTTAAAACTTATTAAAATGGTTAGTGACCACTATTGGAAAAAAAGTGATACAGCAGTAAATAAACTAATTTTTAAAGGACGAACTTTTTATAATAAGTTTGAAAAGATAAATGCTCCATTAACGCAGTCAATAATTAACCAGCATTTAAAAGGTGAAATCACTGTAGCGCACTCTCTAGTTAACAAGCATGATAAAGTTGAAAACATAGTTATTGATTATAACGGAAGAGATCCAGAGAGATTTTACCATAAAGCACAACTTTTACTACGTGAAGAGGGTTACATAAACTTTACTGCATACAATACTAAAACAGAAGGTCATCTTCATGTTTATATTCATAAAGGCCATACAACTTTACAAGAGGCTATACAGCTTGGTAAAATGATTTCTATGAAATTAGCTGCAAAACAACCTAAACAATGGCGAATGTTTCCAAATGATGAGATGCCAAGCGAATACAATATACTAACTCTACCGTATGAAGTTTATTCTAAGGAGCGTGGTGCTTCTTGGTCGAAACACATGTAAAATTGGGTATGATTATAGTACAGAATTAAATAGGGGAATGTTATGGAAGAAAAAAATGAATTAAACGACATTATCTTAAATAAAGGTAGTAGAGCAAATGATAACAAAAAAATTGTTTTAGCAGTTGCGACGCTTGGAGTTATTTTGATTGTAGTAGTGATGATGATGAATACTTTAACTTCTAATGGTACGGACAACTTACCACAAGCTGTATTACCGCCAGAACCACAAACTAAAGTTTCACCGCAAGTTCAAGATGAGCCTCTTTTTGAAGAAGTTGAAATAATTCAGGAAGAGAGTGCACAGAGCAGTAACCTAGATAAAATTACTCAAAAACTAAAAGAAGAGAGTCAAACAGAAGAAATGATTGAGACTCCAATAAAAGCTCCGGTAGAAGAAAATGTAGTTGTCAAAGAGACTCCGAAAAAGCAGGAAAGACCAAGGGCAAATGCCACGTCTATTGGTTCATACTATATTCAAGTTGGTTCTTTTTCTAAATATGAACCAAATAAAAAATTCTTAAAATCTATTACTGACAAAGGTTTTAGTTATAAATATCATAAAGTGACTCAAAATTCTAGAACATTAAACAAAGTATTAGTTGGACCGTTTGCAACAGACAAAGAGGCAAGAGACAATTTAAGGACAGTCAGAAGTTCCATTGAAGCTGGTGCTTTTGTGACAAAATTCTAATAATATTTAAACTATTTTAGCTCCTTTATGGGGCAAACAAGGTTTTCGCTTTGATATATTCCACACAATTTATTCTTGATCAACTAGCCCCCATAGCAGTTTACTCAAAACTAAAATCTATGTTTAAAAATGAAGTTAGCTACTTGTTTGAAAGTGCTGGACAGAGCGAAGGAAATTACAGTTTTATTTGTATTGGCGCAAGACAAAGGGTTCAATATATAAATAAAAAAACAATTTATACTGATACTAGTGGCACTAAAAATATAATAGAAGAAAATCCTTTTACTTTTTTAAAAGAGTACTACAAAAATATTGATACATCTATCTATAAAGAAGCTGCAAAAAAGTTAAATATAGGCTACGTCGATGGTTTTATCGGTTACATAGGCTATGATATGGTAAAGGTATTTGAACCGAAACTTGGTTCAAATATGGATAATTTAATAGATGAGCTTCACACTCCTGACTTAGACCTTATTTTGCCTAAAATTGTTTTAGTTTATTCTCATAAAAATCACCAAATCACACTAATTAGTACAATAAAAGGTTTGAGTGATGAGTTTGAAAATATTGAAAAAGAGCTAAAAAGTCCCTACGAATATATTCATATGAAAAAAAACATTGGATATGACAATGGAACTTTTGCCCACACTAAAGAGAAGTTCTTTAACATGATAGACGACTCTAAAGAGATGATAAGAAGTGGTGATGTTTTTCAAATTTTAATGACAAATCGTTTTACCCGAAATATTAAAGTTGACCCTTTTAGTTTTTATCGTATACTCAGAACAAAAAATCCTTCTCCATATATGTTTTTAATGGAGTATGAAGAGTTCAATATAGTAGGCAGTTCACCGGAAGTCATGGTAAGATTAACAGATGGAGAACTTCTCCTTCGTCCAATTGCCGGAACTAGAAAACGTGGAAAAACAAAAGAGAGAGATAGAGAACTTGAACTAGAACTTTTAGCAGATCCAAAAGAACTAGCAGAACATCTAATGCTAATAGACTTGGGAAGAAATGACATAGGCAGAGTTGCAAAAACAGGAACTGTAAAAGTACAAAATATGATGCATATAGAGAAATTTTCTCATGTTATGCATATAGTTTCAGATGTTACAGCTATTCTTGATGACGACAAAGATATGTTTGATTTGTTTATGGCAACATTCACAGCCGGAACTATGACAGGAGCTCCTAAAATTAGAGCTATGGAGCTCATAGCTGAGTATGAGGGATTAAAGAGAGGTTTTTACAGTGGCAGTGTAGGCTACTTTGGTTTTGATGGGAATATGGACAGTGCTATAACTATACGAACAGCTATGGTTAAAGAAGACAAAGTAGTTCTTCAAGCCGGAGCAGGAATTGTGGCCGATAGCCAAAATGAATTAGAGTACCTAGAAGTTGAAAATAAACTTGGTGCTTTGATTCACTCACTTGAAGATTTAGACTAATGAAATTATTTGCAATTTTTGGTAACCCGGTAGCACATTCACGTTCTCCGCTTATGCACAACAGTGTATTTAAAAACTTAGACTATAAAGCTTGCTATACGCGCATTCTCTTAAAAGATGGCAGTAGGCTTCGTGATACTTTTTTTAGTCTTGGTCTGAGTGGCGCGAATGTTACAGTACCTCACAAAGAAGAAGCATTTAGAGCTTGTGATGAAGTTCGAGGTTTTGCTAAAGAAGTTGGTGCTGTAAATACCCTCATAAACGAAAATGGAAGATTAATAGGTTATAACACGGATGCTGATGGTTTTATGTATGCTATCAAAGAATTCCGGCATGTGGAAAGCATCTTAGTTATAGGTGCCGGAGGGACTTCTAAAGCACTAGTTTCAAGATTTTTACAAGACAATATAAAGGTAACTGTTTTAAATAGAGGTGAAACGAGGCTCTCTTATTTTAAAGAGTTAGGTTGCATCTGTCACACCTGGGAGAGTTTTGAGATAAATAAATATGACCTAGTTGTTAACACTACGAGTGCCGGTCTTAAAGATACAAAATTACCTGCCCCTAAAGAGATGATAAATAATATTTTAGACAATACCTCTTTCGTAGCTGATGTAATTTACGGAAAACTCACACCCTTTTTATCTCTTGCAAAAGAGAAAAATATAACCTTTAAAGATGGCTCAGATATGCTTTTAGGACAGGGCATTTTAGCTAATGAACTCTTTGTACAAAGCAAGCTTAAAAAAGAAGATATAAGCCATTATATGTCAAAGAGTTTTGAGCTATAATTTACCCTTGACTTATCTAGAGAAACTAAAACCTACAGAAAATTTAGTTATATAGTTGTTATAATCAATCAAACTTTCACCATACCCGCTAAATATTTTTCCATACAAATGGACATCATTTACTAGGGGGTGAGAGTATGTTGCTTCAACGGCACCGTTGCCTGTAGTGATATTTCCTCTTCCTCTTAGTGTAAACATATGCTTGCCGGTAAAATAACTAAACTTCACTTCTGAACATCCCAAATAATCGATTATATCTGGATTGTCACTTAAATCATTCCCCATGAAAGGCGCAAAAAAAGTGAACTCTGTAATCAAAAAATCATGCTTTAGAGAGAGTGTTGTGTACATATAATTTACACTTCTAGATCTAAAAACAAGATCTCCGTTATCTCCTTGTCCATTGGAGTTATGGGAATAGCCTACTATTAAATTGTGTAACTTAAAGATAGAGGTTGTATCTAAAATAGGAAAAACAACAAAAGCCTCAGGATTATAGTTTGTTTCTCTAAATGGAGAAGATTCAATATATATTTGCCAAAATGCCCTATGTGAGTATGCAAGATAATACTTTTCGCCTAGATTCAAAATATCTTTTGCTACATTTATTTTTAGACTTATCTGCAGTTGAGCCTCTATATTTGTATACTCTCTAGAATTAGCGTCATACGAAGTATAACTTCCATCTCTAAATCCATAAAGCAAAACATAATTAGGAAGATGCGGTTTTAAACCAAAATTTGAATGCTCCCATTTTTTAAAATACTCACTTGTTTGGACATCCGTTATGTTTTTATCAAATTCTTGTTCGCTTGCAAAAATTTGTATACTAAAACATAAAAATATGAAAATACATTTATTCATTTTATACTTTTACTCTATCTTCTAAAGCCCTAGTTAACGACAATATATCTATATTTTCCAAACTAACACCCGTTGGAACACCTTGAGCAATTTTGGAAAAATTAACATCATAAGAAGACAACTTGTCTTCTATATACATAATAACTGCATCATTTGAGATGGACGGAGTAATCGCAAATATAACCTCTTCAATTCCAGTTTTTACCATCTCTTCAAGATGAGATATACTTAACTCCTCGAGTGAGTCTAGTACAAAATATTTGCCATCAAACAGTCCATTCTCTTCTAGAAGAAGTATATCTTTGGCATTTTCAACAATACATAATATATTGCTATCTCGTGATTCATCACAGCAGATAAAACAAAGTTCATCCTCACTCATACCACCACATACCCTGCACTTCTTCAAGGAACCTAGCGCATCTTCAATTGTATGTGAAATTTTCATACCCACATAACTATCTTTCATTACCATATGATATGCTAATCTTGTAGCAGACTTCTTCCCGATAGTTGGAAGTTCTTGCAGAGCATCTACAAGACGATTAAATTTTTCTAATGAACTTCTCATATATTCTGTTTTTCTTTATTTTTAGGCAAAAGTATCCAAAGTTTTAAAGGTGATTTTAACTCTCCGGCAAGTTTTCTTGCCTCTTTGCCATAACCTAAGAAGATATCTGCTCTAATTGCACCTTTGATAGCACCACCCGTATCTTGAGCCACCACTATTGAACTGAAATTTTTCTCTTTTAAGTCAGCATTTAAGTAAAGCATACTGCCGAGTGGTATATATTTTTTATCTACTGCTATTGAGTATCTTGGCGTGAGGGTTAGTCCTAAGGCACCGGAGGCTTCATGAGAATTTTCTTTAAAATATACTACAGATTTATTATAGTTTAAAACTTCATCAACTCTTGAAGGATTTTCTTTGAGCCATTGCCGAATAGTCTGTAAAGAAACTTCGTGCATTTTTAATTCACCCACTTTAACTAGGTACTTTCCGATAGCTCTGTACTGATGCCCATTTTGATTATCGTAACCAACAAAAATAGTTTCTCCACTGTCTAAAAGTATTCTTCCTGAGCCCTGTATTTCTAAAAAAAATCGATCAAGTTTTGAATTAGTATAACAAATGACACTAGAATCAATATGCTGTGATTTAGTCTCTTTTCTAGTGTAATAAGGAACTAATTTATTACCTTTTACTCTTCCTCTAAGTCTATAATTTTTCAAACCTGGGTAAATTGAGCTTAGGTCTACTGTTATTAAATCTCTTGGTGTTTTATGTATTGGGTAAATATATGGATATTCTTTTATTAAAGAACCTTTTAACAGTGGTTCATAATAACCAGTCAATAATCCTTCGTTTTTTCCATCTTTAGTATTTATTTCATAGGGTTCAAATTCATTTTGCAAAAAGTATTTTGGATTATGTGACTCTCTCGCTTTTTCACATAGTTCTTTATATATATTTTTTGTTTTACTGCTGTGACAACTATTTATAAAAGAGTTGAGTGCTAAAGTGTAATTTTCATTATTCCAATTAGGAAGTTTTTCAAATTTACTTTTTAAAAGATGTGTTTTTGGCAAATAGTGAAATAGTATTTCTGCTTTTGGCTTTTGAATATCAGTTCTTTTAAGTTCAACCTTCTTCAACTCTACAAAGACCTCATTCGCCTTCTTTAAAGATACTTGTGGCTCTCTTGAACATCCAGCAAGAAGTATAGTTATTAGTAAAAAATTAGTTATAGGTTTCATAAAAGCTATTATACTTAATTTTAAACTACAAAAACGGTATAATTTCAAAAATATTATAAATATGTAGGTACTAATGGAAGATTTAAGTTATTATGAAATTTTAAACGTTTCGCAAAGTGCGGATAAAACAACGATTAAAAAAGCCTATAGAGAAATGGCAAAAAAATACCATCCTGACAAGAATGCTGGTGATGCCGAGGCTGAACACAAGTTCAAACTATGTAACGAAGCGCACCAATGCTTAAGCGATGATAAACAAAGAAGTATTTATGATCGTTATGGCAAAGAAGGTCTTCAGGGTGTAGGTGGTGGTTCTCGTCGTTCTTCAGGTGGCTTTGATGATTTAGGCTCTATGTTTGAAGAAATGTTTAATGGTTTTGGAGGTGGCAGTTCTCGTCGTCGTCAAAATCCTGCAGACATGGAAAAATACCAACTTGATATGAATGTTGACATGTACCTTAGTTTTAATGAAGCTGCTTTTGGTTGTGAAAAAGAGATTGAATTCAGTTACAAAGATTCTTGTAAAAAATGTAAAGGAACTGGAGCAAAAGACGCAAAACTATCTACTTGTAAGCAATGTAATGGTCAAGGTCAAGTTTACATAAAACAAGGCTTTATGACATTCTCACAAACATGTCCCGCTTGCAATGGTTCAGGAAGCGCCCCTACGGCTTCATGTGAAAGCTGTAAAGGTAATGGTTATACACAAGAGAAAGAGAAAGTTACTATTAAAGTTCCTGCTGGGATAGATTCTGAAAACCGCTTAAGAGTATCTGGTAAAGGAAATATTGGTAAACGTGGTACACGCGGTGATTTATATGTAACATTTACAGTAACTCCGGACAAACACTTTGTTAGAAATGGCAATGATGTTTATATAGAAATTCCTGTATTTTTCACTCAAGCTATAACAGGTGAAAATCTAACTATTCCATCATTAACCGGAGAACTTGAACTTAATCTGGATATTGGAACAAAAGATAAACAACACTTTACTTTTAGAGGTGAAGGGATTGCTGATGTTCATGGACATGGAAAAGGTGATTTAATTGCACAAGTCAACCTTACTTATCCTAAAAAATTAAACTCTGAGCAAAAAGAACTTCTTAAAAAACTCCAAGATTCTTTCGGAGTAGAATCTACACCTCACGAGGGTGTCCTTGATTCTGCAATTGAGAAAATGAAGGGCTGGTTTAAATAAACAGCCCCAATCATATATTTAAATTTTCTTTGAATGTTTACACTCTTTTTTAAATTCTGAAATTTTATTATGTATTATTACTTTATTCAGGTATACTACTCCCATGAAAGATGATTCAAGTTGCATCTTTAGACTTTTTTATATTGACGACTTCCGGTTAACAGTACGATCTGCCTAAAATAAAACTTTATATTAGATTTTCAACCACCTTGGCAATAAGGTGTATTCAAACAAAAAAGGTATTACAATGGCAGCATTAGTAAACGGAACAGTAAAATGGTTCAATAGTGAAAAAGGCTTCGGATTTATCGAACAAGAAAATGGTGGTAAAGATGTATTCGTACATTTCCGTCAAATCAACAGTACTGGTTATGGTCGTGTGTCTTTAGACGAAGGTCAAAAAGTTACTTTCGAAATTGGCGAAGGCGAAAAAGGCCCACAAGCAGAAAACGTTACAGGTCTGTAATTTTTCTTACGAGCGGAATATATTCCGCTCATAACACTTCACATATCTACAATAGTTAAACTTCAAATTCTAGCAATGTCATCTTAATATACCGCTTATTATATTCGAAAAACACTAACAACAACTCTTTTAAAACTTATTGTATTCCTTTAGATGCAAACATATAATAGTCTTTTTTATTATGAAAGTAAATTATTACCTCGAAGTCCACTTTTGTTTTTTTAAACATACTTTTTATCATTAAAAATACTTTTTCTTTTTTTAGTCCGCCCACGCCACATCCAAGCAGTGGTATAACCAGTTTTGGGTTTTGTATTTTCTCACTGATAATCTTATCTTCAACAATTATCAAAACACTCTCTAAAGCACTCTGTATTTGGCTATATGTCGGATATGGAGTTTCTGTCTTATTGTTATAATTCATAACTGCAATATGCAGAGCGTATTTAAAGTTTGTTGCACTGCCAGAGCTTGAGATAACAACACCACCCTGCTCTATAACCCCAATACTCTTTTTAAGCTCATACAAATCATGTTGGTAAGAACTGCCACCACAATGTTCACTAAAAGCTTTTGATACTCCACTTCCAAGAGTCAGTTCTGTATTTGAAGCATTTACAATAAAGGTAGCTTCTTCTTTAATGAGGTTTCCGTACTTTATTTTAAAGTTCATTCCAGTGACCATAAAGTTAAACAACACATGCCTACTAGTATCTTTTTCCGATACACTCTATAAAATCTCTTTCACTCAAGTTTTCAACAAGGCCTTTGAAGTTTTTAAGTGCATAAAGTTTTACATCTGCACCTTTTTCATTTTTAAGCTCATTTGAGAAACCGCTTTTAGAAAACAGTACATATATATCAGAAGTTAAGTCAGCTGTTGCACATTTTTCTTTTAGTTTCGTAAGGTCAGTTTTATTTGCTTTTACATTTGAATATTTACAAGCCCCAGCTACAATTTTACCAGATTTTGTTTTTGCCAAAATATCTATCTCAACATTTCTGTCCCAATAACTTCCAATTTCCATAATAGGATTTTCTTTGAAACTTTTTTTAAGCAGTTCTTTTGAAAGACTCTCAAAAGTAAGATTACAAAATTCACTTTCACGGCTGCTAAAACTTTTCTTTACCTCTGCGTAATCATTATCTTTAATTCCTTTGAAAAACGGTGATATAAAGGAGAACCAAAAACGCATAAATGGTACGGAGAAGTTAAGTTTATCATCAATTCTATCAGATGATGGTGGACCTTCCAATGAAGTTTCAAGACTCAAAAACCCCATATCACAAAGGTTTTCGACAACTCGTTCTCCATCCTGTCTTGAAATACGAGCTCTTTTTAAGGCAGAATGCATTCGACGGTCTCCCATCGCAACACCGCTGAGAAGTGAATGACTAACTTTATCACTGTTGGTTACTTTAGTAATGTCACCATGAATATAAGTATAGTTTTTTAAAATTTTACTCTCAATCAATTCTATAGCTGCCTTGTCAGTGTCAACATTCCAACCCATTCCACCAAATATTGAAAAATATTCAACTGCCTTTTCTAGGTCTTTAGGGTTGTTTTGAAAATAAAAAGAGCGAAATTGTTCTAAAAGTGTCGGATATTTAGCCATAGAATGAAGCCTTTAATATAAATATTAAAATTATACATAAATAATATTAAATTTCACGAAAGATATAGGAATTTTAAATCGATGAATATTAGGTAAACATCAGTATTATGGTAGTTTTAAAGGAAAATACTTTTACTTATATTGCATTTAAATAGGTTATTAAATAACCTATTTAAATGCAATATAACTATTTATTTTTCATAAATTTACATATATTTTCAACATTAGCGTTTACTTTCTCTTATTTTTTAGCTACAATTTTGCTAATGAAAATAATTTAGGTTACCTTTTAGACTGTTTTGTATTTGTAACGATACGTTAAAGATAGAATTCATTTAGAAGAAAGCTCCATATTAGATTTCAACCACTTCAGAAATGAAGTGCACTTAAAACAAAAAAGGCAATAACATGGCAGAATTAGTAAACGGAACAGTAAAATGGTTCAACAGTGAAAAAGGTTTTGGATTTATAGAGCAAGAAAACGGTGGTAAAGATGTATTCGTACACTTCCGTCAAATTAACAATACAGGTTATGGTCGTGTATCATTAAACGAAGGTCAAAAAGTTACTTTTGAACTTGGTCAAGGCGAAAAAGGTCCACAAGCAGAAAACGTTACAGGTCTGTAATTTTTCTTATGAGCGGATTTATCCGCTCAACTTATTTAACTACATTTTTTAAACATCTAAAATTTACCATAGTCATTTTTAATATTAAAATACTTCCAAAGACAACTTATGCTAAAGTGTTTTATTTTCAAAATAGAGACATTAAATGAACAGACAATATCTTAAAAATCAATTATCAACACTCTCTTTATCTATGTTTAGAAAAGACTTCTTTGGAATTTATCATGGTTCACTATCTGCTAAGACAGAATCGAATCGTTTTCTTATAAATACAAAAGAAGCGGTTTTTGATGCCATTAATGAAGATAGTCTGATAGAGCTATATTATAAAAAAGATTATCGCTGGAATCAAGCCAGTATAGACTCAAATATTCACTACAGTATATATTCTCATATCTCAGAAGCAAAATTCATCTCATTTACAATGCCTCCCTTCACAACGGCCTACTCTATAAATCATAATATTATAATTCCTAAAGATTACTTTGGATATACAGAAATAGGTTCTATTTCAATATTTGATCCTAAAAAATTTGATAATTGGTACGAGAGAGCACAAAGTGAAATATTTCATTATTTTCAAACAAAAAAAACAAACCTAATGGTTATAAAAGGTTATGGTGTTTATTCTTACAATAGGGATTTACATGAAATGGCAAAGCAACTTGCCATCTTAGAGAAAAGCTGTAGGCTTTTAATGCTTGAAGGCTCTCAAATTAATGCTAGTTTTGATTAATCTATCAGTTTTATAGCGTCATAGGCAGTATTCATCATCTTGTCTATTTCTTCATTTGTAATAATATACGGAGGCATAAAGTATACAACATTACCTAGTGGTCGTAATAAAACACCTTTTTCAAGTCCATAATTATAAACTTTTAATCCTATTCTGAGTTCTAGTGCATAACCTTTAAGCTCAACCGCACAAATCATTCCCGTTTGTCTAACCGACGCTACATTTTTAAGTTCTAAAAATTTTTGAAGAAAATCTCCCATATATTTCGCAATTACTCTATTTTTTTCGATAATATTTTCATTTTCAAATATGTCTAAAGTAGCGTTAGCACAGGCACAGGCAAGTGCATTTCCAGTATATGAGTGTGAGTGTAAAAATGCTTTATGTTCATTATAATCACAGTAAAATTTCGCATAAATATCGTTAGTTGTTAGCACGACAGAAAGCGGTAAATATCCGCCGGTAAGACCTTTAGAGAGAACTATAAAGTCAGGTGTTATGTTAGCTTTACCACAGGCAAACAGTTCTCCTGTCCTACCAAAGCCAACCATGACTTCATCTGCGATAAAATGTACATCATATTTATTACATATCTCACGAACTAACACTAAAAATTCTGTGTGGTACATATGCATAGAACCTGCACCTTGGACTAACGGCTCTAATATAATGGCACTTATTTCATTTGCTTTTTCTTTACACAACTCTTCAAATCCACATGCCGCTTCTCTTGCAGCTTCAATAGACAAGTCTGATGGAACGGGAGTTTGTATAGTTTTAAGCAAAAGTGGCTCGTATGTATCTTTATACAAATCAACATCGCCTACACTTAAAGCACCAATTGTCTCACCGTGATAAGAGTTAGTGAGAGAAACAAAAATAGTTTTATTTTTTTTTCCATCATTTAAGTGAGCATGATAACTCATTTTAAGTGCAATTTCTACCGCGCTTGAACCATTGTCAGAGTAAAAGCACTTTTCTAATCCATCTGGAGTTAACTTTACAAGTCTCTCTGAGAGTCTAACTACTGGTTCATGAGTAAATCCTGCAAGCATAACATGTTCTAAAGTGTCCAATTGTTCTTTTAATTTATCATTTATATATTTATTTGTGTGACCAAACAGATTAACCCACCAGCTACTAACGGCATCTATATAACTATTTCCATTAAAATCTTCTAAATAAACTCCATGTGCTTTTTTAATCGGAATTAACGGTAATATTTCGTGGTCTTTCATCTGGGTGCACGGATGCCATAAAACATCTAAATCTCTCATTTTCAATTCTAAATTATTCATAATTTTTGCCTATTCTAGTATATATTTGCCATCATATCAACAAAGTACAAAAATCATAGTTAATCTTTATCAAGGTTTAATGCTAATTTACATAGAATTACAAAAATATCATACTCAAGGTTATTAATCAATGATTACATGGATGCAAAGACATAAAAAATATCTCATAATTACTATTTGGATTTCTACAATAGCTTTCGTTGGAGCTGGATTTGTCGGTTGGGGTCAATACAGTTATGGGGACAAAGCGGGCGGAGTTGCAAAAGTTGGAAATGTTGAAATTACAATGGGTGAATTGCAAAAAGCTTATTCGAATCTCTATAACCAATATAACAAAGTTTTTCAAGGTAACTTTGATGAAGAAAAAGCAAAAAGTTTTGGTCTTAAAAGACAAGCTCTTCAGCAGTTAATAGATCAATCACTTATTCTCAATCTTGCTGACTCTTATGATTTGCAAATCAGTGATGAAGAACTATTGGCGGAGATAAAAACCCAAGAGTATTTTTTTGATAAAAATGTTTTTGATAAAGAGATCTATAAACAAGTTCTTGCAACTAATAACTTAAAGATGAAAGATTATGAAGCAGATGTAAGAAAACAACTTCTCATCCGAAAAACTCTAAATCTACTTCCCGTAGAAGTAAATGAGAATGAACTAGCTATCCTAGATACGGTTATGAAAATTGCAGATAAAATAAATTATAAAATTTTAAGTGATGAACATATAAATATTGATACCTCTGATGCAGTTTTAAAACAATTCTGGGAGACAATGCAACATAACTTCATGAGTGAAGTTAGCTATGAAGTAAAATATATTAAGCAAACAAAAGTTTCTAATACTTATAAAGAAGCTAAAATTAATGAGTACTATCTTGAAAACAAAACACATTTTAAAGATAGTGAGGGGAAAATACTTCCTTTAGAAGAAGCAAGAAAAGCTATAATATCTGAGTTAAATGAAAATGCTACCAAAGATTTAGCACTTAGAGCATACATAGCTTACAAAAAAGATAATCTAGGAGAAGATATAGCAGTACAAAATGCAACAATTTCAGCATCAAAAAACCCTTTTAATGAAGAAGTTTTAGAAAACATATCAAAGCTTTCAACAGCATCTCCTTTTATGAAACCCATTTTGGTTAATGGTGAGTATTTCACTTTTGAACTTGTTAAAATAAATCCATCAGTCGTAAAAACTTATAAAGAGGCTAAAGCGGAGGTATTGCCCCTGTATATACAAGAAAAAAAGAAATCGAGCTTACTTGAGTTAGCAAACAACTCGTTAGCTACATTTAATGGCAAAACTACCGATTTTATCACTAGCATAGATGCTGATAAACTCAAAGATACGAGTGTAACGAGTGCAAATGAATTTTTGAAACAACTTTTTACCCAAAACAAAAGAAGGGGCTATGTTACCATTGGAGATGGAAAGGTTGTTCTTTTCAACATTTTGGAACAAAAACTGCTTGATAACACTAACGCAAATCAGGGCGATACTGTTTTAAAATTAAAAAGTGCTATGTTTAATGAAGGTCTAATTAAAGACTTAAGAAATAAGTACAAAACAGAGATTTTTATCGAAGGACTCTAATTTGAGTAAAACTGTTTTAGCCATTGATATTGGCTCAACAAAGATATGTGCAATAATAGCTCAGCTTAATGATGATAATTCTGTAAAGATTATTGGTGCTGGAACAACTAAAGCTCAAGGTCTTAAAAAAGGCAGTATCACAAATATAGAGTTAGCTTCTAAATCTATTGCTTCGGCAGTTGCTGATGCAAAAAGAGTGTCAGGAAGTGATATTAAAAGAGCTATAGTTTCGATTTCTGGTGCATACACAAAAAGTTTAAATTCTAATGGTATTGTCAATATTCCGAATAAAGAGATTAGCTTTAAAGAGATAGAGAGAGTAATGCATACATCTCTATATAATGCAAATATTCCTAACGAATATGAAGTTTTACATGCCTTGCCTTTTAACTTCAAAGTAGATGACCAAGATTTTATAGAAGATCCGCTTGGTATGAATGCATCAAGACTCGAGGTAGAAACACATATCATAACTACTCAAAAATCAAATCTTAACAACCTAAAAAAAGCCGTTCTTGGAGCTGGCGTTGAAGTAGAAAATGTAGTTCTTAGTGGTTATGCATCTTCTATTGCAACGCTAAATAGTGACGAAAAAGAGTTAGGTGTAGCAGTAATTGATATGGGTGGCAATACAAGCAATATTATAATTCATTCCGGAAATGCAATTAGATATAACGACTTTTTAGGTGTTGGCTCGAACCATGTAACTAGTGATTTATCAATGGCACTTCACACACCGCTAAATATCGCCGACTCTGTAAAACTTAATTATGGTTCACTTTTAACTCCCAGTAATGATTTGATTGAACTGCCTATTATTGGTGATGAAAACACAACTCATGAAGTTTCACTTGAAGTTGTCCACAATGTTATATTTGCTAGAGTTGAAGAGACATTAATGATTTTAGCTCAGTTTATAGAGAACAGTAGGCTAAAAGAACAGATAGGCGCAGGTATTGTTCTAACTGGCGGGTTCTCAAGAATGGAAGGTATAAGAGATTTGGCAATTGCTACTTTTGGCTCCATTCCCGTACGACTAGCTCGTCCCATTGAAATGGATGGACTATTTGATAATTTACGTACTGCAGAGTACTCGACAGCCATTGGTCTTGTAATGTATGCTACATCTTCATATACTCGGTACGAAATAGATGTAAATAAAAAAGTAAGACACAGAAATGAGTCATCAACGGAGCAGATTAGTGTAAATTTTGCAGATGAAATTGAAATTCCGGTTGTTCAAGCAGAAGGAAAATCATTTAGAAAGAAAATGATAATTCTTCCGTCTAAAAAAGAGAAAAATAGTGACGAAGCTGGAGTTTTTAACAAATTTTGGAACTGGGCTACCCAGTTATTTTGAAGGAGTAGGATGATGGAACCATTTTTAATTGAAGAGGCTAGTAATATAAGCGGAGCAAGAATAATTGCAGTTGGTGTTGGTGGTGGTGGCGGTAATATGATTGGTCATATGGTTAAAGAAGGTGTTACCGGTATTGAAATGATTATTATCAATACCGATGCACAGGTTTTATCTCAAACTGCTGGAGTTTCTAAAATCCAAATCGGTACTAAGCTTACAAAAGGCCTTGGTGCCGGAATGAAGCCAGAAGTTGGAAAAGATTCTGCACTAGAGAGCTATGATGAGATTAGAAGTGCCCTTGAAGGTGCCGACATAGTATTTATATCTGCAGGGCTTGGTGGTGGAACTGGTACCGGTGCTGCACCAGTTATTGCTCAAATTGCAAAAGAAGTGGGTGCTTTAACTATTTCTATCGTTACTAAACCGTTTGGTTTTGAAGGTCGCAAACGTCTTAAACTTGCAGATATAGGACTTGATGAACTTAAAAAAGAGAGTGATTCAATAGTTGTTATTCCTAATGACAAACTTTTATCTATCATAGATAAGAAGCTTGGACTTAAAGAGAGTTTCAAAATCGTTGACAGTGTTTTGGCACAGGCAGTGAGCGGCACATCCGGTGTTATCCTCTCAAGTGGAAAAAATGACATCAACCTTGACTTTGCCGACTTACAAACTGTTATGAGCCATAAAGGTATGGCGCTTATGGGTGTTGGCGAGCATCAAGGTGTAAATGCTGCTTATGAAGCGATTAAAGCAGCAATTGAATCTCCTTTACTTGACAACATGTCTATCAATGGCGCTATGGGTGTTTTAGTACACTTTAAAATGCACCCTGAATTTCCATTAATGGAAATCTCCGATGCTATGAATGTTGTTCATGAGAGTGCGCATGAAGACGCAGAAGTTATATTTGGAACTTCTACGGATGAGTCTATTCCTGAGGACTACGTCAAAATAACTATAGTAGCAACCGGCTTTGAAAAAGATTTAAATACCGGAAAAAATAACACTGATTTTGTGAGTGAAACTCCAACTCCTCCAAAAGCAAAACTTCGTCCGAGACTTGTAGTTGGCGGTGACTTTAATAGTGACTATTTAGATATTCCGGCTTATATGAGACAACAGCAAGACTAAATAAACTTCAATGTACTCCTTTGAACAACTCATAAAGGCCAAAACTCTTCTTGGTCTTAGAGAAAAATCCTCCCTTAAAGAAATCAAACTAAAATATAAAAATCTTATGAAAAAATGGCATCCTGATAAACATAAAAGTGATGTCGAAAAAGCAACCAAAATGAGTATGAAGATAAATGAAGCCTACGAAATAATATTATCATACTGCAATAACTATGAGTATAGTTTTGATGAAGAAACTATAAAAAGAAGTCACTATACCCCAACCGAGTGGTGGAATGATAAATTTGGAGATAGATAAATAGATATTTTTTGATTAAAATCAAGGCTTAATATTCGATGTTTGGGTATACTCTTTTTCAAATTAATCTAAAGTAGGTCTTTCCACATGAAAATATATTTTCTTTTTTTTAGCAGTTTTTTACTTATAACTTCACTTATGTATGCTCAAGATATACAAACTAAAATTGATGACTTTCCAAAAGAGGCTATGCAAATTCAAAATAAAGAAATAGCCAGATTGGTAGCCAAAGAAATATCAACTTCCTTACCTCAAGAC
>MNYP01000138.1 GCA_001873135.1 Helicobacteraceae bacterium CG2_30_36_10 | reverse complement strand
CAAAATATACAAGAATGCAGATTAGAGTGGCTCTTCCGGAGGAGTTCGCTTTTATTATAGAAGAGCTATTGCACGATTATAATCAGACCGGCAACCGTTACTACAGTGAAATAGTCAAAACTGTTATAGAGTTAGATAGAGCAGCTAAATTTATTATAGCATTAGCAGAGGTGATACAACGATTTTCAGTTGCACATCTGCATATAATCGGTGATATATATGATAGAGGAAGCGGTGCACACTTCATTATGGATAGATTGCAAAACTATCACTCATTAGACATCCAGTGGGGAAATCACGATATAGTCTGGATGGCAGCGGCAGCGGGTTCAGCAGTATCTATAGCTAGTGTTATCCGTGTATCACTCAGATATGGAAATATCGAGACGCTTGAAGAGGGCTATGGTATCTCTTTGCGTCCTCTCTCTGTTCTTGCCAAGGACTATTATGACGGAGACCCGTGTACAAAGTATATGCCAAAAATTGAAGAAGATAATCCTAACTATACTCAAAAGAACAGAGATGAGTTGGCGATGATGCATAAAGCTATAACTATCATACAGTTCAAGCTAGAAGCCCAGCTCATCAATAAAAATCCACAATGGGGTATGCAAAACCGTACTATATTAGAGGCAGTAGATTTAGAAAAAGGTATCGTTACTATTGATAATATACAATATCCGCTCAATGATACTAACCTCCCTACCTTCTCAAAATCTGCTCCATATAAACTCAACAGCAGTGAATTAGAAGTGATAACCCAGCTTCAAAAAAGCTTTCACAAAAGTGAAAAGCTCCAAAAACATACGAAAATGCTCTTTGACCGCGGGTCTGTCTACGCCATCTATAACAACAACCTTCTTTATCACGGATGTATTCCCATGAATGAGGATGGAACATTTATGTCTATCTATATAGATGATGATAGTTATAAAGGTAAAGAGCTCTTAGATATATGTGATAAATACTCTAGGCTAGGGTACTTTTCACATGACGAGAAGTTGCGAGAGTTTGGTCAAGGAGTTATGTGGTATCTCTGGGCAGGGAAGGATTCTCCACTTTTTGGCAAAGAGAAGATGGTAACTTTTGAGAGCTATTTCATAGATGACAAATCAGTGGCCAAAGAGGCGAAAAACTGGTACTATAAGCATAGGAACAGTAAGGAATCTTGTATTAATATCCTCTGTGAGTTTGGTCTAGGAGATAATGCCAAAATCATCAATGGTCATGTCCCTGTCAAGGTAAAAAAAGGTGAAAGCCCTATCAAAAGCGGTGGAAAACTTGTGGTGATTGATGGCGGCTTCTCTAGGGCATATCAAGATGTAACGGGGATAGCAGGATATACACTCATCTATAACTCCCAAGGAATGTCGCTTGTCTCTCACGGTCCATTTAAGTCAACAGAAGATGCTATTGCAAATGGAGCAGATATAGTAGGTTCACTAGAGACCATAGAAAAACGAGCAGATAGAATACTCGTAAAAGACAGTGATGAGGGCAAGAGACTCGCCGCAGAGGTAGACAATCTCAAAGAGCTCTTTGAGATGTATGGTGAAGGTATCATCAAAGAGCAATAGCTTTTTGTTGATACAAAATTTGAGTTATTTAAAATAAGGATTTATACATGGATTTCGGAATTTTTCTAGTTGCAATGTCGGCTCTAATATTTGGTGCAGATTTTATAGTAAAAGAGTCAGAGAGAATAGCTTTGCATTTTAATATTTCTCACTTTGTAATTGGTGCTACGCTTGTAGCTTTTGGTACATCTTTACCTGAAATGGCGGCTTCTATGATGGCATCAGCTCAGGGGAAAAGTGATATGGCAGTGGCTAATGTTGTGGGAAGTGTAATTTTCAATATAACTCTTGTGCTAGGAATTGTATTTTTCATTTCTAAAAAAATGGTTCCCAACAGAGAGCTGTTTTCACTCGACAGTGCATGGGTGGTTATTCCTTTAGTACTATTTTTTATAATGATACAAGATGGGGAAATCAGCAGAGTTGATGGAGCTCTTTATCTTTTACTAATGGTTTCGTACCTTATCTTTTTATTTACTTACTCTCGTGACGATCTAGAGGGCGATATAGATGAAGATTTAAGTAAAGAAAAATTCAAATGGGGCAGAACTATTTTACTTTTGCTAGTTGGATTTGCCCTCACTATCGGCGGTGCCAATTTTGTTATAGAGAGTGGCACAAATATAGCGAGAACTTTTGGTGTGAGCGAATGGATTATTGGTCTTTTTCTTATCGCCTTAGGTACATCTTTACCTGAATTAGTTGTATCAGTAGTTGCAATTAGAAAAGGCAACGCGGAGATGAGTATAGGAAATATCATAGGTTCGAATGTCGCAAACTTCTCTATGGTATTAGGCTCTGCATCACTTCTCAACCCACTAACTGTTGATTTAATCGCTACAAAGTTTGATATGTTTATAATGGCAGCGGCTTCAATTACACTTGTATTTATTTTAGCAAATAAGCTTTATAACAAAGCCGGTGCCATTTTTCTTCTAATTATACTTGCTCTTTTTATCCAAAATTCACTAACCTAGTAAACAGAAATATTTTATTGCCGTATATACTCAAGTTCTAAGAGCTTGTTGTATATTTTAGAGACGATTTCGCCGGCTGCTGACCCGCCATGACCGCCATGTTCCACAATAGCCAAGACTACATACTGAGGATTTTCATAGGGTCCATATGATGTAAACCAGGCATGAGAACGGTTGTAATAAGCCATATCATGCTCTTGCACGCGCTTGTCTATATCTTGCTTGATAGCAATTACCTGAGCTGTTCCTGTTTTTCCTGCAATAGTTACTTTTGAACTTAGGTAGTTAGTTGCTGTTCCTGAGGGATAGTTACAAACCTCATACATTGCTTTTTGGATTATTGGAAGTTTTTTTAATTCATCTTCATTAAATATATCTTTAAGCTCAGAAGTATATAATTTATCCCCGATAGAGTATGCTAAATGAGGAGTCGGTAATTTTGCCGTTGCTATCAAAGCAGTTAATTGCGCCATTTGTATAGGTGTAACTAAAAAATCTCCTTGTCCTATAGATGTATTTACGGTTTCTCCCATATACCAGGCTCTGTTATATTTCTTTCTCTTCCAATCTCTTGACGGAACTATGCCTATAAACTCATTTGGTAAATCTATGCCTGTTTTTTGACCTAAGCCATATCTAGTAAGCCCATCACTCATTTTTGTGATGCCTACTTTTAAACTGCCTTTGTAAAAAAAATCATCACAACTCTCTCTTATAGCCTTTGTAATTTCTGTATGCCCATGCCCATCATGTTTCCAACATCTAAATATTCTTTTTCCAAGAGGCATAACAGCAGTGCAGTTGACGCTCCAAGAAAGGTCTATATCCGTTGTTATATATATAAGTCCCAGCCCAATTTTTATAGTAGATCCTGGAGGATAGAGTCCATGAATAAGTTTGTTTGTAAAGGGTTTATCCAGACTAATTGCAAGCTTATCCCACTCTTTTTGACTTATTCCAGAAACAAAGGCATTTATATCATACTCTGGAAAACTGCTAGATGATAGAATGGATCCATCAACATTCATGACAATAACAGCTCCGGCCTTATCTATAAAGAGTGAAGATATATATTTTTGAAGCTCAATATCAATACTTAGAGTCAGTTTCGTATCTTCTTTTGCACTTGAGTAGGAAAGCTCTTCTATCTCTTGGTTATTAGCGTTAACCTTGATTTCTCTCTCCCCTGCACTCCCTTGCAGATATTTATTGTAATACTTTTCAATACCTGTTTTTCCGGTATAGCCAATGAGCTCGAGCAATTCATCATCTTCAACATCTCTTTTATTTGCACGAGAAACATAACCTATAGTATGAGCCGCAATATTTCCATATGGATAGTGTCTTTTTGGAAAAGGCACAATTTTTATGTTTTCGCGTATATTTAGCATTGAGTAAACAGAAATAATGTCTTCATAAGAGATAAACTCCACAATATCAATGTAATTGTGATAATAATACGAGTCTTGCTTAATGTAATTTTTAATAAGTTTTTGTCTATCTAAATTTGGAAGAAGTTTAGTGAGTACATCGAGTTCTTCATTAAAGAGGTCTATATTTGTTTGAGATCTCAGGTGTGGCTTTAATTGTATTTTAAATCCAAGCTTATTTATAGCTATTGGTCTGTTATTTCTATCTACTATTTCACCTCTTACCGGTGCTATTTTTTCTGTTTTAATCGTATTGTTATAGGATAGTTTTGAATAGTAGCTATTTGATTCTATCGCAAGAAAAAAGACTCTTACAATTAAAGCTAACCAGATGGATATAAAAACAACTAAAATAAATTTGATTTTCATAATATGCTCACAATCAGAAACTCAATCACTATATAGTAAATTATATAGTAATTTATACTCGGTATCGGCAATAGAAATATGTTTGCAATAATTAACGAAAAAATGAAAAAACCCAGATAAGAAAATAAAACATAAGAAATCTTTACACAAGAAGCACAACTAAAGTTTGTGATTATTTTAGGAAGAATAAATTTATAAACTAATGTCAAATAAATTATTGAGCTAAATAGCAGATAGCCTTTATCTGCCTCAAAAACAAGTAAACAAAATGAGACAAGAATTATGGCAACTGAGTCTTCTCTTTTAATTGCACGAGTAAAAAGCATAAATAAAACTGCAAACATAGGCGGCAAAAATAGATATATGCTGCTTAAAGCCTCATATATTGTAAATAATAACACATATAAAAAAGGTGTTAAAGATTTTTGATTAGTGATACTTCGTTGCATACTGGAAAATGTTTACATTTAATACAATCAGCCCAGATTTTATGCTCTGGGAGGGACTCTTTTGGAATTTCTACAAAACCTAATCTTTCAAAAAAAGATTGTTTGTATGTTAAACTCAACACCTTTTGAAGACCTAAACCTCTAGCTTCTTCAAGACATGTGTTTATTAAATTTTCACCGATTTTCTTGCCTCTGAACTCTTCTTTTATAATCAAAGACCTTATTTCAGCAAGCGAAGGAGCATGTATATGCAAAGCGCAAAATCCGACAAGTTCTCCCTCTTTTAAAGCTAAAGTATATGATCTGATATTTGTTGCTACTTCATCATCGGTTCTTGGCAAGATTATTCCCGACTCAATTTCAGGAGCTATAAGTGCCTGCATATTTACAATATCACAAAGTTTAGCTTTTATAAACTCAATGTTCATCTGAATCTTCTTTTAATTTTTCTTGTAAAATTTCGTAAATCACTTGTATAACTTTCATAGTACCTTTCTTTTTTGAACTTGAGAGCATCATGGCATGTGGAAACTCTTTTTTAAGAGCATTTTGTTCTTTTTGATTTAGTTTGTCAATTTTG
>MNYP01000066.1 GCA_001873135.1 Helicobacteraceae bacterium CG2_30_36_10 | reverse complement strand
AACATCCAACTTAATAGTTGCTATTAAGTCTATTACTTGCTTAGTTTTCAATGATCTCAAACTTTAGTGACTCTCGTACTTCGAGTGTCTCTGACGCCTAAACTTAAGGTGTCTTTGTTTGTGGATGGGAATTATAGGGAGTGTATGCTTAGAGGTTTCTTAAATAAATAAAAAGAATTAGTATACTTTTAAATTGCGACTTAATGAAACTTTTATGTTTGCACAAGTGATAGTCTGTTACAGGTTTTTATCTCTGTAGAGCTATTTTTTATAGAGATACTTTAAATCGATAGTAATTCCAACTAAAGCACTGATAACTTTAAATTTCCCATCAATAGGCACCCTCAACATAGACTCCAGCATCAGTTTATATTATAAATTTTTTCTTTAATATTATGTTCTCTTACATAAACACCTATCTTTTGATCTTCAATTACAATATGTTCTATTAGTACGCGCTTAGCAACAATTCTCATTTTTGTTTTTATAATACTTAAACTTGCCGGGGTCTGCATAATTTGAGATAAACTCTCTATAATGTCCTTGTGAAGTTGTTTCTGATTATTTAGCTCTGGATAGCCGATGTCCTTCATATAATCTTCTTCATCCTTAAAATGAACAATTGTATACTCTCTAAAAGCGTATAAAATTTCTCTTATTTGCTCTTTAATATTTACATTATCTTCAAGATCATAAAGCCTATTTACTAAATCAAAAAGTTTTTTATGTTGATGGTCTACTAATCTTATCCCAACTGAGTACGATTCTTTCCAATGCACTTTTTCATTATTTGACATCTTTTATATTCCTTACCTATTGAAGTGCTTCATTTAACTTACTTGAAAAATATTCGCTTTTTTAATTGGTAAAAACTCAACACCGAAGCTCACTCTTTGTTGAATTCCACCACGAGCACTTAAGTCGACAACTACGCCTAAGCTCTCTGTTAAAATATTAGACTGAATTTTAGTAAAGATTTCATACGCTATGTCTTCTGCATTAAAAGTCATTTGTCTTAAAGAAGTAATATACTGTTTAAAGTCCCTTAAATCAAATGTTTCACCTTTACTTATAAACCTAATATATAAGCTTCCACGATAAGGTTGACCGCTACTGCCTAAAAAAAGCAATTCTGGTGAAGAGTACTCTATATTGGAATTTTCTTTAATGGCTATTTTTCTCAAAGTCATTTGTTAGCCTATTCTTTGAGGATTTAGATTTCTATTTATAAATCTGTGCTCAGCAATTTTTTTATACTTCTTTTTTCCATTATCATAACTAAAAGTTGGATGAATGCTGATATTGCCTCTTGGGTAGAACAAACCGACGACTTCAAGATATTTTGGATTCATAAGTTTTACCAAATCTTTGCCAATCTTGTTGACTACATCCTCATGAAATTCGCCGTTGTTTATAAAACTAAATAGGTAAAGTTTTAAGGATTTACTCTCAACCATGTCAATGCAAGGTATGTAGTTGATTATTAAAGTTGCAAAATCCGGCTGATTTGTTATAGGGCAAAGAGCAGTGAATTCATCTGCATTCAAGGTAACCCAGAAGTCATTCTCTTGATGTTTATTTTCAAAAGTTTCCAACAACTCAGGAGCATATTCATACTTGTACTCGGTGGTGGAAGACCCTAGTTTGCTCAAACCAGCATTTTTAGTGTTTTGTCTCATTGTTCTCTTCTAAAAAATCTTTTTCCCAAAAAAAGTCAATCCATTCAGTTGTTTCATGGAGGGTAAAATCGGCTTGAACCACTGCCGTTTTTTTATAATAAATAGAAGCTATTTTAATCTCTACGTCTGGATAAGAGATGTTAAGTTGCCCAATAACTTCTTTAATAGTTTGACCGGTATCAACTATATCATCAAAAAGTATTACTCTCTTGGCTCTGGATAAATCAGGAATACTGAATATTTCACATTTAGTTCCACGTTTGTCATTTTCATATAAAATGGAGTTAATGCTCATTAGTTGGCGATTATTTGTAGCACTTGCGTATGCATGTCCCAGCATCACACCCCCACGAGCAATGGCAACGATTGTATCTGGATTATATTCTTTTGTCATTTGCACTAACGCTTTAACATCTGTAACAAATTTTTCATATGGATAGTAAGTCATTTATTTTATAAGCCTTTTTATTACGAGTATTCTAACATACTAAATATCAAAAAAATCTAAGATTCTAAATATTACAAAAGCAGGCAAGAGTATAATATTCCTCTCTACTGAACTTCTAACTCTTTTTTAAGTGCATTAACATTTACTAAATTTTTATCGCTTTGAACCAAGGGGAGTGATTTTTTATAGATGACTCTGCTTGGAATCATATATGAGGCTAGATGTTTTTTTAGCTCAAAGAGTATCTCTTTTGATGGTATTTCGCTTTTGGCAGAGTAGACCATGATTATCTCCTCTTCTATCATTTCGTTGTTGATGGAGAAGATGGCGCAGCGGTCTATTTGGGGGATATTTTTTGAAACTACAGATTCTATCTCTTGTGGAGAGACTCTGAAGCCTCTTGTTTTTATCATGTTGTCGCTTCTTGAGACAAAATATAAATAGCCCTCTTCGTCTTTGTAAACATAGTCTCCCGTGGCGACGACTATTTCATCAACAAGCTGACCCTCGAGGTTCACTACATCTTTTAAAATCTGCACTGATTTAAATCTCTCTTTAGTTTGCTCAGGTGCATTCCAAAAACCTTTATAAATGTAGCCGCCTCTGTGGATAAGTTCGCCGACTTCTCTTGGTTTGCACTCTTGTCCATCTTTGTTTATAACGTAGAGTTCAACATCGGGGATGGCTTTTCCTATGGAGTCGGGTCTTATCTCTATTTGGCTTGGGTCTAAATAGGTTGAGCGAAATGCCTCTGTAAGCCCGTGCATAGAATAAAACTCGGCATGTGGAAATAGTTTTTTACAGTTTTTAATCATCTTTTGCGTGACATTGCCACCTGAGGAAGTGATAGTTTTTACTCCGCTGAAGAGTTCAGCATTTGGAAGTCTGTGCATATCTTCATCAAAAATTCTTGTTATATTTATGGGCATCAAAGGCATAACCGTTACTTTATCATCGATAAGATGGTTTAAAAAATCCTCCGAGAGAATAAACCTGTGAAGTGCCAGAGTTGCTCTTTTATAGAGAGTAGAAAAAATCTGGTTAAGCCCGTAGTCAAGATTAAAATAGAGTAATCCAGAAATAACATCCTTCTCTTGCAAATGCAAATACTGAGAAACAACACGGGCAGAATCTATAAGGTTTCTGTGCGAGATAACTATGCCTTTTGGAGTTCCGCTTAAACCAAATGAGTAAGTTATGAGAGCATTTGAGTGTCCGCTTATTTCACACTCGTAAGGCTTTTTATAGTACTTAAAAATCTCTTCAAACGAGGCTATCTCTTTTGTTGTTGTCAGGTACGAAATTATATGCCCATTGAAATTAATCTCTTCAATACTCTCAAGGTTCAGTTTATCGGTAATAATACATTTAATATCACAATCATTTATAATGTACTCTACCTGTTCGGGTTTTAAAAGTTTTGTAAGGGGTACAAAAATATAGTTTGTTGACAAAATCGCTAAGATGGCTATAACCTGCTCAATTCCCTTGTTTGAATATATCCCAATTCTGGACTGTTTTGGCAAGTCAAGTTCGTTTAGATAATAGGCTACTTGATTTACTTTTGTAAATAACTCTGAGTAAGTGATACTTTTTTCATTAAAAATCAACGCCGTTTTGTCCGCGTGAGATAAGGCAGAATCTTCGATGAGTGTTCTTATAGAATTTAGAGACATAGTTTATCCTTTATTATTTATAATTGCGAGAGTCCAAATATCATAATTATGATCCATGACGACTGAGGGTTTATGGTTTGAATTGAGTATTTTTTTGTAGAAAAAAGTAATGATATCTTCTATCTCCGAGTCAGCCAGAACTTTCGTAATACCGCCTGTTAAAACGATGGAGTTTATAGATAATAGTTTCAAGTTTATATAGGCCTGTTTGTAGTGTGACATTTTACAAAGTACTAAAAATATAGCCAATTGCATAAGTACTTGAAGTGCTTTTTCACTCTGCTCTTCAAAAATGTTTTCTGTAACTTTGAGATGCGTTAAAAGCTCATACACAAACTCATTGTTTTTTGCGGTAAAGATAAGCGATTCTTTTGATTTATAGACACCCAGTTTTTTAAATACCAGTCGGTCATACTCATTTGTAGTCACAATATTGTCATCTACTAAATCTTTTGAGTAGTGAATATCTGTCGTTGCACCGCCTATGTCAATGAGAATAAAAGGGTTTACCACAGTGAACTTTGTATCTATAAAGGGAAGGGTTTGGTTTACGATGTATGGAGTAGAGTATATTTGATTTGATGTAATGGTGTAGAGGTTTTTTATATCTTCTTTACCCTCAATATCAAGCTGGTAAAGATTTGTTAAATACTCTTTTAAGTTCTCTTCAACTATGTGAAGTCTATTGTCAATGATATTTGGCAAAACCACAAGATTTTCTATATTTTCTTGTAGTTTTGGGGCATCTTGCTCACTTCCGACATAGACTATGTTTGAGTATTTTAACTTATCTAAATAACTAAGTAAAGGCTCGCCAAAAATATTTGATGCGGAATCAATTCCACCAACTACGATGACAACATCAATTAAATCGCTTGGAATTGAGTAATCTTCTATGTTTTGATATATGACTTTGTCAATAATATTTATACCGGAATTAAAAGCAATATTGGTTGCGAATTTAAGTGAAAACGAGTCAGTAATACCGATAATAAGGGTGCTTAAACCGCCGTTTGCAGAAGAACAGATGTAGATATCTTCCTTTTTATAAGCGTGAATAGTCTCCCCGCATTTATAGGTCAAGTCGTCCAATATCTCTTTGTTGAAGTCTCTAAAGTGCTGTTCAATACCTGAGGCACTACTCACTTTAAAGTAGGTGCTTCCTACGTCTATTAATAATTTTTCGCTGCTCATTGCATAATCCCTATATCGTGAATAATGTCGTTTACCATGCTTGTTGTGTCTTTTGTGAGGTCGCATTGTGCTTTTTCATAAAGAAAACAGCGGTCTGGGATGGGAACATTGCCTCTTTTTATAATGCGTATGTTTTTCTTGGCATCTCGTATGGTAATCATCTCGTTGTGGTTGATGATGTGCGGAGAAAAAGGAACGTCAATTACACCGCTTTTAATCGAGTTAAATACCTTTCTCCATAATGTGTCGGCGCTGTCGTTGAAGACGGCTTCCATAATTGCATTAACTTCGAGGGTTAAAATCTCCTCCTCTTCTTCGTCGACTATCTTTGGCAAACCGTTTAAAATACCCAGAGTGTACTGCGTGTTTGCAACGGTTTTAGCATTCGCCTCTTTTGTTGGGATTCCCGAAGCCTCTTCTCTTGTTTTTGTGATGATTTTATCGGCTCCAACCATGGCGGCGATAACCGTTGACATATTTATAAGCTGTTCGGCAAAATCTTTATTGGTCGGAAATGCGCCCATCCACTGATGATACACAAGGTTTATGGTGGCATCACTGCAGTTAATAGAGCTGGCATAGTGACGTGAGAGTTTTTTAATCACAGCGCCCATAACGATGTCTTGGTTCATAGAACCTGTTTGTGAGAATGAGACGGAGAAGGACTTTACGCCCTCTTCTAAGGAGAGAAGCATCTCTAAAAGCTGAATAGTTATAGTAATAGCAGGCGGCACTAAAGTGGCCGTAAGTGCACCAAAAGACTCTCTGTTTATAGGCTCATTGAGCTTGGAGTAGTTTGCACAAATTTTTTCAACATATTTCCAATACAAAAAAGCTTTATCGAGTGGAAAGTTTTTTGAATAAGGCAAAAGATAGGTAATAGGACCGCCCTCAATATCAAAAATGCCCGAGGCAAGAGCAGTTTCAATAAGCAGTCTTGCATCGGGAGTTCCATGACGAAGGCTCACAGGTTTGTTAAAGTGCGTTACCATTTTTCTTGTAGCTCTGTAGCCATGCGTTACAAGCGGGTAACCGTTAAGCATGTCGACATCATTCTCTTCACTCAAAAGAAGCATCTTTTTTGCAGTTGCGTAGTCGTTGAGTCTTGTGTTTGAGTCTATGGTTAAAGGGAGTACATCGACATTTGCCTCTACAAAAAATTCATTCAGGGCAAACTGTTTTTTGTAAGTAGGAAATCCGCCTCTTGGCTGAACGAGCATCTTTTTTTTGTTTTTGAAATGGTGTGAAATAAAGAGGTTTTTATCTGCATTTCTTATAAAATCTTCAACTTCTGCAAAGTCAAAGTTATCAACGTGCTCATTTGAAAGAATTATTTCTCTCTCTTGCTGGAGTAAACTCATACTATTTTTCTCTCTTTCAAATACTCTTCTAGCGTGTCAAGTCCGGTATTTAAATCAACTTGGTGAAATATTAAATCAAATCCGTATTTTTTATATTTAGGAACTATTGTCTCAGCATCAGCTGTCCCAACCACTAAGTTTCCGCCGATGACCATAACAAGTTTGTCAAGAGTTTTGTATTTTGAGCGCAGCAGTTTCACCTCTCTGCTCCACCCCTCAGCTTCACCGTTAAGGGAGGAGATAAGAAGCACATCTGCATTTGTTTCAACTGCAGCATCAAAAAACTCTTCTAAGTAGGTGTTAACGCCAAGATTAAAGACCTCAAAACCTCTCGCATTCAGTGAGAGTTCTATAAGTCTATTTGCAACAACATGAATATCATTTCCAACTACGCCTGTTACTACTTTCATATATTTTAAAGCCTATGTATTATTTATGTGTAAAGATACTAAAATTTTGGTTAGAGTAAGGTTATAAGGTGTTAAAATACCCTTTATTAATAATTTATACGAGGATAAATAATGGATTTTTTCACAGCAGATATTTGTGATGAGCATTTTGATAGTGTCGAAGTGTTAGATGAGGGGTATAAAAATTTCGGCGGTGCATCAAAATGTCACGGCGAAATAGTAACGGTAAAATTAGATAAAAACAATTCAGAATTGATAAAAGTATTGAGAGATGAAGAGGGTCGTGGCAAAGTTGTTGTTGTAGATGTGGGAGAAGAGTATTTTGCTGTTGTGGGTGAAAATTTAATGAAATTTGCCTTTAAAAACAACTACTCCGGCATTATTGTAAACGGCTATATAAGAGATACTTTTCAGATTAAAGATATTCCTGTCGTTCTTTATGCACTTGGGACATGCCCAAAAAAATATATTCCAAAAACACAAGGAGAGAGAGATGTTTCACTTGTTTTTGGCAGGGTAAGATTTAATGCTGGTGAGTATTTATATGCCGATACGGATGGCATAATAGTTGCAAAAAAACCACTCCATAGCTGATGAAACATGATAATCAACGACCTGATTTTAAACTATGTCTTACTTTATATGATACTTGAGTTTTATGAAATAAATTGGCAAAAAGCACACACTGTTATGGGTATGCTGGCTCACATGTATAAATATTACTCTAAAAGTATATTTTTGTTTTTAATTATGCAGCCGACTTTTTATTTTAGTGTTTGGTTTGCAATGATTAGTGATTTTAATTTATATGCGATAATATTGCTCTTTTTAAAAACAGTAGATGTTGCTACAAAAATATTGCTTATAGAACAAGTATTTGTAAAAAGAGTGCTCTCAAAAGATTTAAGTCTGACTCTTTTAGCTCCAATAAACAATTTTCTGCCTTATATTGGCATGGTAATCTACCCAATACTAATTATTTTAGCTCTTTAGTTTAGCTCTTTTGGTTTTCATAACCTTTTTTTACTTGGAGTTTTTTAGCTAAAATTTGTACACTCTGAGAAATATCTCCTTCAGCTATATGGAAATGTTCATGAAGCATGGCTAAAGAATCATCTATCTTTTTAGTGAGTGTTTCGCTCAATATTTCTATATGATTTTTCAAGGATTCCATCTGCTCCTCCTCAGAAAATTTCAACTCTTTAGCAATATTTGAAAGCTCTGACTGAGACTTTACGTAATCAGCTTTAATGGCTTCTATATCATGTATTAAATCTTTAGCAGTTAAATAGATGTCGTGCAGACCATCACTTTTAGACTTAATTTCATCCATTTTGTGAGATGACAGAGTCATCTGTTTCATAATCATTTCACTCTGTTGTCTAATTCCTGCAAGTCTGTTATCCCCCTCAAGAAGAGAGATACTCACACTCTCCGTATGTGATTTTAAAGATACTATCTGTTTTTCGAAGGCTTGTGTTACACCTGAAAGTTGTTGGATTGTTTGATTGGTTATAGATCTGGCAATATCATCAGAAATAGTTTTCATTCCTGCAAGTTTAACTTTGAGTTCATTTAAATCTTCAGCCATATTGCCCCTACTTTCGATTGTTTTATTCAAAATAGCCTTAATATGGTTAAAGTGTTCCTGCTCTGATATTCTGAGTATATCTATGTGTTTATGTACAACATTATCAAGTTCGGGCAGCTGCTTTGTTGAAAACTCTTCAAAGGATTGAGAAACACCGTCATGCCAACTGCCAAACTCCTCAAACTTCTCTAAAAATTTGCTTTGGTTTGTTTGTATAGTATCGAGTACTTTTAAGTCCTGAGAGAACTTTTCTCTAATCTCTTTTTGAGATGTTAAATCTTTTTGTTTTGAAGCTGAAGTTCTATATTCGAGTTCACTGATAAACTCTTTTAACTCTCTCACCTGAACAATCAGAGATTGTGAAAGCTCTTCTCTTGTTCTGGCCGTTTGTGTCTCTTGCGTTTGGTGCAGTATGTTCATGACTATGTAAAGTAGCAGTGCAACTAAAAGTGGAAAAAAAGATTCACGAAGTAGTAAAATAAGGTCGGTCGCATCAGGGTGAATGATAAAATGCACAACACTGCCAATAGCACCGATGCCTATCATAAGTGGAGCATAATTAAGTTTGTTTGGCTGTTTTAAAATCGATATTTGTCTTAAAAAAAGAAGTGCCATAAAGAAGAAGGCGAGTAGTAAGTCACTATCAAGCATCGTAAACTCCAAAAATTATAACTTTGAACTATTTTAGCATAACTATATCTAAAATTTCTTTTGGCATGTGGATTGTTTTTGCATGCACTCCATCCGGAGAAAATCCCCAAGTTGCAAAAATAGAATCAATCCCTGCACCCTCTGCACTCATCATATCTTTAGAGTTATCACCAACCATCCATGCTTTATGACTTTTTCTATCGAAGCCGTAGTGATTTAAAATTTCATTTAACATCTCAGGGTCCGGTTTTGAGGCTGCAACTTTATCCGCACCGATAATCATGTCAAACATATGCGCTACTTCTAAATGCTCAAGCATCTTTTTAGCAAATTTTGTAGGGGCGTTCGTAGCTACTGATATTTTGATTCCACATGCCAAGAGTTCTTGCAGGGTTTCATAAACACCCTCATAAAGATACAAATTTTGAACACACTGTTTTTCATAGTGCTCTTCAAATATTATCCTGTCACTAGGCTTATAAAGTTCAGTCTCGTAAAAAATTTCCGGTAGGTTTCTTATTTCACTGTTGATAGACTCAACGATAAATTTTTCACTAAGGGGAGGAAGCGAATAGTTTTTTTCGCGTACATAATTAATAGAAATTGTAATATCTTTTTGAGAATCCAAAAGAGTGCCGTCCATATCAAATATAACTACTTTCACTTTTCTCAATCTCCGATTTATTTCATCTTTTCATAAATTTCACAAAGGGCATCTACAAAAAGTTTACTATCATTTGGGCATCTGCAAACTCTGTACTCTTTAAAGCCAAGTTCTTCTGCAATTTCTCTATACTCTATTGCAAGTTCATAATCTGTTTCAGAATTATCAATAGTAAAGGCTATTGGGAAAATAATTACGCCTCTGTTTCGCACCGTTTTGAGTTTATCTTCGAGTGAGGGCTTTAACCATGCCAAAGGTCCGACTTTTGACTGATATGCTAAATGAACATCATGAAAATTCATCTTCTCTTCTTGGAGCATCTTCTTTAATATTTCCACATGCCGAGTAATATGCTTCTCATAAACATCGCCTGCATCTACTATCTTTTGAGGAAGTCCGTGTGCTGAAAAAATGATGTCAAAATCTCTGTACACATCTGAAGCCATTTGTTCTTTGATTCTCTGCAAAATCGCTTTGTTATATGTCTCATTTTCAAAATAGTGTTTAATCTCTACCAAAAGAGCAGAGCCCTCAGAATCATGATAGTGCTCTTCAAAGTCTTCCAATGATGATTTTGTAGTAGTTGTAGAATAGTGTGCATACATTGGGATTAAATATATTTTATCAACATTTTCTTTGTTGATTCTCTCTATCACTTCATCCACAAAAGGCGGCGTATATCTCATAGCAAAATCTACCAAAACATTTTCACCCACTCTTGCTTGAAGTTTGTTCACTAAGTTTTTTGTATGCCCTACAATCGGTGATTTGCCACCTAGTTGTCTATATATCTCTTGAGAACTCTCAGCCCTGTTAAAAACTATAAGACCGCCCACAAGTTTTCTTAAAAGATTACTTTTCATAGTAAGTATATTTTTATCTGCAAACATGTTTTTTAAAAACATCTCAACCTCGCTAAGATTGTTTGGTCCGCCCATGTTCAGTAAAACTATTGCTTCTTTTTTCAAATCTTTTTCCCTAATATGTTTTTCACTTCAGTAACTCCAGCAACTCATTGCCGCTAAAGCTAATCTCTTCTTGTTGCTTATCACTCTCATAAATACCATCTTGAATAGCCTGTTTTTTTACCTGTAACTCTAAAATCTTTTGCTCTATTGTATTTTCAACTATCAATTTATACACAAATACTGCTTTAGTTTGCCCTATTCTGTAGACTCTGTCTGTTGCCTGATTTTCAACAGCCGGATTCCACCATGGGTCGTAGTGGATTACCGTGTCGGCTTCTACGAGATTAAGCCCTACTCCGCCGGCTTTGAGTGAGATTAAGAATACATCTGCTTTACCTGAAGTAAACTGCTTTATTACCTCTTCTCTGTTTCTTGTCGAACCTGTAAGTTTTGTGTAGCTTATCTCTTTTTCTTTTATTTTTTCCTCTATTATACTCAGCATTGAGGTAAATTGTGAAAATATCAGTATCCTTCTGCCCTCTTGTAAAAGTTCATCTAGCAAATCCAAAAGCAATTCTAGCTTTGCTGATTCTTGTACTTTTTGAGCCTCTTCAATTTTAAGCAAACTAGGGTCACAACACACTTGTCTCAACTTTAAAAGTGCGTCAAGTATGGTTATGTGAGAAGAGCCTAAACCTTTTTGTTTTACCGCTTCTTGAACTTTTTTCTCCATAGTTATACGTATAGATTCGTAAAGTTTTGATTGTGCGTTATCAAATTGGGTATATTTAATTATCTCAGATTTTTCCGGCAATTCAGCTGCCACTTTCTCTTTTGTTCTTCTTATCATAAAAGGTTTTACCCGTTTATTTAGAATATTTTGTCGCTCAAAGTCATGCTCTTTTTCTATTGGAGTTTGATAATAACTTCTAAAAAAGCTCAAAGTATTTAAAAACCCCGGCATCAAAAAGCTAAATATACTCCAAAGTTCTCCTAAATGGTTCTCAATAGGAGTTCCGCTGAGAGCGAGTCTGTAATCACTTTTAAAAGTTTTCAGTGCTATCGCCATTTTTGTTTTTGGATTTTTAATCTTTTGTGCTTCATCTAAAATGATATAAAAGAATCTGTACTCATTGAGTCTTTTTTGATCACGAACAACTAAAGGGTATGTTGTAAGTAAAATATCATAATCTTCTATCTCATCAAATCTCTCTGCCCTGTCGTCGCCATGCAAAGACAACACACGTAAATTAGGTGTAAATTTTTTTGCCTCATTTTTCCAGTTTGCGATAAGCGAAGTTGGCATAACAATAAGCGTTGGATTTGTTAATTTTGAATCTTCTTTAAGCTTTGAAATATGAGCAAGTGTTTGCACCGTTTTTCCAAGCCCCATATCATCTGCCAAGATACCGCCAAATTTAAATTCATAGAGAAAATTCAGCCAGTTTAAGCCATCTTGCTGATATTCTCTTAGAGTTGCATTTAAACATTTTGGAGGCTCCGCCCTTTTTATACCTTTAAAATCTTTTAGTTTTTTTGAGAGTTCAAGTATCTCTTTGTTCCCCCGCCAGATGACATTATCATCCATAAACTCTATTAAGTGAGCATCATAAGAAGAAATACTCAGCCTTTCATTTTTATCTTTTTTGTCAAACAGCTCTACTATTGTTTTTATAATCGGCTGAATCTGTTTTGAGGAGACCTCTACAAAATGGTTTTTGCTCACCTCAATATTGATAATCTCCGGCATTTGTGAGAAGTCATCAAACTCAGCGATAATGCTCGATACAAGCGGCGCTATTGGTTGCGACACTCCATTAAATTCAAGATTAAAAGAGAGGCTAAACCAATTGTTAGACGCCTCACTATCTACAACAACACTCGAATTTGATTCAAATTTCATAGCGAACTCTTCATCACGCTCGATTAACCAGCCGTCATCTTTAAGTCTTGGCATGTGGATATTTAAAAATTCTTTCCAGATTATAAGTTGTTCTTGTCTATTATCATCACTTAAAAAGACATATAAATCATTATTTACACTCTGTGTTTTAAAACCAAAAGCCTCAATAATTTCTTTTATCATTTGCTCATACACTAAATCTTTTGTCAACTCTACTTTTTCATTTTCCTCGTAAAAAGTTCTCATGGCATCTCTTGGAAAATATTTCACGCTATACTCTTCATACAAGAAATCGAGTTTAAAAGAGTTGTCTTTTAGATTTATTCTAGGGGTAGGTTGTGTATCAATTTTTTTTGTTGAGATACTTTTTGGAGTATGTATCTCAATATTTGGAGCACTCTGACTAACAGCTGTAAAGACCTTTCCTATCTCATCTTTATCAAACTTTGGAGCATTACAGAGCTCTCTATACATCTCAATATCAATATCTAACTCCTGAGCTTTGTTCTCTTTTATATCTATAAGAAAAGGCGGATTAGTCTCTAAAACTCTATACTCTTTTTTATCGAGATTTGATTTTAAACTATATTCACCCATGTAAAGTTTAAAATCATAGACCACATGAAAAAGTTCATTTTGCAGTTTTAAAGGGGTTTGATTAGAGTCAAAATAGCATCTGTTTGTTAAAAAAATCTCTTTTGCCATCAAATATCCAAGAGTTCCGCTTAAGGATTCATCTCTTGAACCGTATTTAAAATCAATATACAAAGTGCTTGCCATTGCCAATATATTTTCATCATCACTATTTTTCAATTCACGATAAGAGTAGCTGTGAACAGCCCTGTATCCATCCAACTTTGTACCCTTGCTAATTGAGCCATTTTTGAGGATTTTAGATTTGTAAAAGCGTAGCTTGCCTATTTCATGAGACTTTGCACCATCCAGCCTATAAGTAAAAAAGTACTCTCCGCTCTGAATCTTCTCTTTCTCGAGTTGTTGCTTAACTTCTTTGCAAGAGTTTTGTAGATTTTGCAGCCACTTATCTACCGATGAGATTTGAGCAAAAGAGTTTTCCTGAGCTTCAATCTCGTTTGTATCTTTATCAACTGTATACTTTATACATACGGCAACAACATGTTTGCAATTGTGCCCAACCGGACATGAGCATCGACCTTCTATATATCTTGTGCCCCCTATAGTTTTATCAATATCAATATCTTGTCTATAAGTTCCTGTATCGCCTTCAACGGTAGCTATTAAAATAACTGAGGTTTCACTCTCAAATTCTATTTGACACTTTAAAACTCTGTGAGCATTAAAATAACGAAAACCCCTCTCGTAGTAATTATTATCTGTATTGTCTTTTATATCTTGTATTGTTAATTGCATCTTTCTCCTCATTTTTAGGGCATATTATTAAGTATAGGTTAGTAAATAAATTCTCTCTGCACTATTATTTTGTTACAGCAGAGATTTCTCTTTGCCAATCTTCTTGAGTGCCCACATCATATACTGTCCGATTTTTTCTTTGTAAAAAAACAGCCGCAATATGACTATGGCTACCGCTTCTGCAATAAACAATAATTTCTTTTCCTTTAGGGATAACATCGTATAACTTTTTAATCTTTTTTATAGGAATATTAATAGCATTTTCAATATGTTTTTTTGCAAACTCTTCTGAAGTTCTCACATCTACAATAATTGCCCCATTTTTCGCTGCAATATGAGCGACTCTTAAATCTTCATCACTTACTTTAGAACACGCGACAAAAAAAGTTAATAATAACAAAATGCCAAATATATTTAAAAGATGTTTTTTTATTGTAATTTCCTCATTTAGTTATATCTCCTTAACTCTCAAACTAACCTCATACATTATCTGTTGCAACGGTAGCATATCTTCATATATCTCATAAAGCGTATCTATTAACTCTTCTGCATTTTGGATTAAGTTTGGGTTTAAAATTTTGAACGTTGCCATCCCCTTGTAAAGGCTCAGGTCTGCAGCGGGCATCTCTGCGCTGAAACCTTTGGGATAGCGCTTATACCCTTTTTCCAGATGGGTATACCCTTTGGCTGTTATGCTTATTAAAAGTGCTTCTAGGGCAACTCTTTTACCCTCATCGCTGATATACTCCCTAAAGGCATCAAGCATGGGTTTTTCAAACCATCTAACACCGGCGGCAACAAGTAACTCTTCGGGTGAAAAATGCAGATAAAAGCAGGAACTTTGCATTCTTTTTGTGTTGCCCTGCCAAAAAATAATTCCGATACGGCTTTTTATAGGCTCTTTATTTGCGCCCATTCTGCGGGTATCTCTGTAAATTCTATAGAGTGATTTGTTTATTTTTGGGATAGCGTTTATGGTGGGTTCTAAAGCCTGGAGGTGCTCTCCCATTTCCTCGACAAAAAGTCGGGATGGGTTTAGAATGAGCTCTTCGTACTCTTTTTTATGATTTGCAAACCATTCCTTGTTGTTGTTTTCTCTTATAGCTTCTAAAAAAGGTAAAGTCTTTTTACTAAAACCTTTAAATTCCACATGCCAACCTTAGGCTAACTTTCTGTTTCTAAAGGCTAAAGCGATAACTACAAATATAATCAGATAAGTAACAGGTACAAAATCCGGAATCGGGACAGGGTCGCCTTTTGCGTAAGAGTGAAGCCCTGCTAAATAGTAGTTTACTCCAAAGTAAGTCATAATTACCGAAGTAAATGATAGTAGGGAGATAACACTGTAGTTAAATTCATTGTAAAGAGATTTTATAAATCTCAGGTGAAGAACCACCGCATAAACTAAAATAGTCACTAATGCCCAAGTCTCTTTTGGATCCCAACCCCAGTATCTGCCCCAAGATTCATTTGCCCATACACCACCTAAAAAGTTACCGACAGTTAAAAGCACCAGTCCTACCATTAGACTCATCTCGTTTATAGAGTTTAACTCTTTGATAGAGAGACTGATATGCTTTTCATTATTGGGAGTTTTAAGTACAAATAGTATGATTGTAATAAAACCAAGCAGTGCACCCAAACCTAAGAAACCATAACTTGCCGTAATCATTGAGACATGTATGCTTAGCCAGTAGGAGTTAAGAACAGGAACCAAGTTTGTTACCTGCGGGTCCATCCAGTTTAAGTGCGCTACAAAAAGAATAAGTCCGGCTAAAATTCCCGTAGACGCCATAGTCATAGAGGAGCGTTTTGAAAATATAAACCCGGCTAAAACCGATGCCCAGCCTATATAAATCATAGACTCATAGCCGTTAGACCAAGGAGAGTGTCCTGAAATGTACCATCTGTTTGCAAGCCCTATAGTGTGAGCTATAAAAAGTACGATTAATGCCCAAAGTGTTATTTTAGTGTATATTGCTATGTTAAATTTCGGTTTTAAAATCTTCACAAAACTCAAAATTAAAAGTACAAAACCTAAGATAAGGTAAAGCGGATAAATTCGCTCAAATATTTTAGCTTCGTTATAAAAAACCTCTGCAGCGATTCTGTTTTCACTCGGATAAACAGCTGCCCCGTAAAACTTCTGATATTCAGAGAGTTTTGCTATAGCTGCATCTGACTTACTCCAATCTCCACTCTTCAATGAAGCTTCAATTGCTGTAAAATAATCAACAGCAATGGCTCTTAATTTTTCGCCATTCTCCGGAGTAAATGTTTGCAGAGCTTCTATGGTTGCAAACCATTTATTGTTGAGATCATTTGGCTTTGGCCAAATTTTTATAAGTTCTCCCGTATAAACCATATAAGCAATATTGACACGCTCATCAATTTTTAAAACTTCTTTATCAAACCTGTCTCTGTGTTTCGCCTCTTTTCTAACAGCATTGTCCACAACTTCTGCAAGTTTATAACCACTCATATTCTCTGCATCTTCAAAAAACTGAGCAAATGAAGCCTGGAGTGCATCTTCTTTTATGCCGATTAGTTTATTTACATCTTTATCTTTAGTACGAATAATTTTTATATCTCTGTAGATATCGGGTCTAATCATCATTCCAAGAACTACCTGATTTGCACTCAGCTTGTACTCACCTACACTAACACTCGAACCTCTATACATTTTAGCCACTATTTCAGTTGAAAGCGTGTCAAGCGGTTTCATTCTTCCGCCGCTGTCTTGAACTACTAACTGACCGAATTTTTGGGCATGTGCTTTGTCAAAAGAGAGTATCGTTTTTATAGCCGGGTTTAAATCCTCAGCATCTGCGGGTGTTAAACTAAATAGTAAGCCAACTGCTACCAAAAAGCCAAGAGCTTTTTGCTCACTGGCACTTCTGGCTCTTTTTGCCAGTTGAGCAAATCTATGTTTTTTTGATACCAGTGACCAGAACATTCCTAAAGCTAAAAGAAAATAGCCAATATATGTTGGCAAAGTTCCGGGGTCGTTGTTTACAGAAAGCACTGTTCCCTTCTCATCTTGGTCATAAGATGCCTGAAAAAATCTGTATCCGCGGTGTTGTAAAATATTATTCATAAAAATCCTGTATGGCTTTTGGATGTTTTGCTCTTCATCAATCAAAATAACTTCACTAGCATAGGATGCCGGGCTCATAGAACCCGGGTATCTTTCTAGCTGAAAATCTAAAAGTTTGATTTTGAAAGGGAGCTGCACCTCTTTAGAACCATAAGAGAGATGTACATCTACTCCATTAACAACAGTATGAAAATCCTGAGCCAGTTCTCTTTGCTGAGAAAAAACTAAAATATCTTTTGACTCAGAACCGACACTGATTTTAAAACGAAGGGCATCTTTTCCAGGTCTCATAGGTAAAGCATTTGGATTTGAAACTATTTTCATAGTGGCATGTGGAAAAAACTCACGAAGAACAAAACTGCTCTCGCCAGTTGTAAAGAGAGTTCTTACAGTCAAAGGTTCTTCGTCGTTTTTACTCAGTTCACCCTTTGTGCCATCATTCATTTTCAAATAGCTAAGTGGCATCTCATGCTTCATAAGCAATACATCGTTTTGTACATATAAAGAGATAACAGGTTTTGAGAAAATTTTTGTAGAGTTAAAATCTAACACAAAATCTGCTGACTCAAAATATTCACCCATTTTTAGCTTAATCGGCTGACCTTCTCCACCTGCCGTAACCATCATATTTGCAACAGCATAACCCTCTGCTTTGTCTTCTACTAGAGTTTCTACAGCATCAGGAATATACTCCATGAGTTCAACATTTACTTTTTTTTCATCTATCTCTAGCGAAGCAGACAAGCTGTTTGAACTTTTTTTAGACAAGAAAGAAGTCTCTTGGGAAATAACTTTTTTATCCCCGGAGATAGCTGTAACAGTGAAGTACGTGTCCCTGCTTACGATGCTTGATGCACTTTGATTTTCACGAATATGCATATTGCCTTCAAAGCCGAAAAAACGAGTAATCGTAGCACCGATAATAATAACAATAAATGCCATGTGGAAAATAAAAATAGGAGCTTTTTTTAGTGTATACATCTTCTGTTTGTATATATTTAACGCAAGGTTGAGAGTTAAAAGTCCAAGTAAAATTTCAAACCATAAAGCATTATATATATCTGCCTGAGCAGTTGTAGTTCCGTAGTCATTTTCTACAAATGTAGCATAGCCAATTGTAAATGCAAAAATCAGCATCATAATAGCCATTGTTTTCATAGAGGTAAAAATCGAGAGTAGTTGTTGCATAAGTAAAAACCTTTATTTTAAAAAATGTATTCTATTCAAAATAAGACAATAACGGACTATTTTTTTACTAGTTCAAAAAACTTTTCTATATATTGTGCTATTTCATCGTTAGCTTCAGTTGCTCACTTCTCTTTTTAATTTACTTTACCATACTGTCTAAATAACCAAACAGCTCAGTGGAAGCATTTTCAGCCTCTTTAAATAGTTTAACTATCTCTTCTCTGTTAGCCTTGGTGTCTTTCTCAATAAGCGTCATAGCTTTTACAACACTTTCATGAACTTTTTTGTGTGGGGTTAAAAGACTGGTGTATGCGCTACTTTTAGAAAACTGAGCTTTTCCTTCATTGGCATACCATTTACCGAGATTACAATTTTCATGATTACCGAGTAAAACATTTGATTTTGATTCAAGTGCTGCTGAATATGCATTGTTTTTATAAATCATATGATCAAGTTTCGCCATATTTGCAAAAAGCTCATGACCGATTTGAGCATTGTCTTTCGTTATTTTTTCCGAATTTGTCACAAGTTTATGAAGTGAATTTTTAAAATCATCTAATTTCTCTTGAGATGAAATCGCATGTTTCTCAATTGACTCACTATTTTCTGACATACTCGTAGAGTTTTGTTTTAAAACGCTTATATTTGCTTCTACTTCACTTGTCGCTTTTTGCGTTCTCTCTGCGAGTTTTCTTACTTCGTCGGCTACAACAGCGAAGCCTCGTCCATGTTCACCTGCACGAGCAGCCTCAATTGCAGCATTGAGTGCCAGCAAATTCGTTTGGTCTGAAATATCTTTAATAAGAGAAATAACATTAAAAATCTCTTCCACATTTGAACTTAACTGCTCTGAAGAGAGTCTAGAATCACTAATCATCTCCGTAATGTTTGAAATAGTATTTATAATTTCATCAGTAGAAGTAGTAACACTGGTAATTACATATTCCGTTTGGGCATTAAGATCATTAACGGCATTCACATTTTCTAAATTCACTTCCATACTGGCATGAAGATTATTTGAATTAGAGATAGAGCCTTTAATCATACTATCTGCAAGAGCTAAGGTGATCTTATTTTTTTCCATATTCTCTTCAACTTCTCGTGAAGATTCTATTGCTCTATTTGCTTCAGATTTTGCTTCATCTGCAAGCGCTTCAACCTTGTCTAAAAAGGTGTTAAAACTTGCGCTTGCATGACCGAGTTCATCTCCTGAGCTAACAGGAAGTCTTTTTGACAAATCAGCATTACCTTGTGCGAGTTCTGAAGCAACTTTATCAAGACGAAGAATAGGCTCCGTAACACTTTTTTTAAGAATATACATAATAAACATTAAAATAAAAAGATCTAAAAATGCCATAATATAGACTTGACTCAGCAGCGAGTCTTCTGACTTCACAATAACTCTATTAACATTTGCAATTTTATTACCGATAAGTGTATAGCCGACAATATTTTGTGAAAAGTCTTTGATTGGTTCAGAAACTACAAAATATTTCTCTGTTGTCTGAAAGTTTTTAGTATTGGCAATATTTATATTTACTAAATCATTAAAAAAATCTTTCTCAATTGCACTTTCATTAACTGCCAATGTAAACTTACCGACTTTAGGTGCATTTCCCATTAAAGTTGCGACTGATAAATACTCATTTTTCATGACCATTACCATGTCATAACCATGAATTTTTTTAGTATTTTTAACGATAGAGTTAAGACCTTGCATAAACTCTACAGAACCAAGATATTCACCCTCATTTATAATAGGAGCAATCCCACGAAGAACTAGACCTGCACGACCAAGCTCAATGGCTACTAATGGTTTTTTATTTGCCTTAACATTCACAACAGTTTCTCTGAATGAACTTAAATCATCACCAAACTTTGTTGGTTTCCATGCTCTTAAAAAACTATGAATATTAGCATCATGAATGTGAACTTTCACATTTTTGTAGTTTGTGTTTTCTTTAAATTCTTTAGAGATTGCACCAAGACCGCTAATTGCCAGTTCTCTATTATTTTCTTTTAAAGCTCTGACTACATCATAATTTTTAGATAGATTTATAGCATTTGTCAGACCTATGCTCTCTTTAGACTCCATAGACTCGCCATAGAGTGAACGAAGTGTTTGTGCTTGAGTTTTATATACATCTTCTTTCATCTCGCTAATTGATATGAAATAATTTATCATGACAACCACAAAACCAATGAGAATTGATAAAATAAGAGGAATATGGATTTTTTTACTAATCGATAGATTGTGCATCAATAAGAACCTTTGTAAATATAATTTTTAGGGTAAATTATAGCAGTAAAATGTAAAATAAATATAAAATATATCTCTTTTATAAATTTATTTCTTTAAAAGAAAAGTTTTCTAAATTATATTTTTTTTGTGAAAGCTCCACTCTATTTTTCATAATCTTATAGATGGTATTATGGCTATTTTTTAATGAACTAAAGTTTTTATTTATTTTTTCATTTGACTGAATTAAAATAAATTTTCTCTTTCCGTTATCTTCTAAATTGAGTTTCATTACAGCCTCTGCAGTTGTGCCACTCCCCGCAAAAAAGTCCAGAACCAAAGCCTCTTTTTTCTTATATGTAACCGATTTAATAAGTGTTTTTATAAGCTCAACAGGCTTTGGTTGCGAAAAAGCTTCAAAGCCGAAAAGCTCTGTTATTTCAGAAGTTGCCTCTTCATAAGTAGCCATGTTGTAACTATCTTTCGTGAGCATGTTTCTCATCAGTTTTGCTTTTGTCTCTTTTTTCATATAGTTAACTCTAAAGGGTATTTTAGCAACCCTTAAGAGTGCACCCTCTTCTATCAATTTATTAAGAGTATTCTGAGAATATCTCCAGTGTCCGCGCATACGAAAACTCTTAACATTAACTCCATCTTTTATCTCTACATCATCCAATAAAAACAATTCAACATTTTTCTTGGACATATCAGATGCTTTTATAATTGTGCCCTTCTCCCCGGAGAAAACCTTAGAAGAAAAAGATACACTCTTTGAAGCAAACAGCAACTCTTGTAAAGGGTTGTTTCTAAAGTTTAAAGGATGCGGTTTATCTTCGCCGGAGCTTTCTATACTGAGCATGGGAGCAAGCTTTATATTTTTAGCATAACACAAAATATACTCACTCATTTTTGCAACTTTTGTATGTAAAAAAGAGGGCTTCTTTTTCTTTTGCCAGATAAGTTGAGCCATAAAATTACTTTCGCCGAAAATTTCATCACAAACAAGCTTTAACTGCGCGACCTCGTTGTCATCTATACTTATAAAAATAACTCCGTCCTCTTTTAACATTGCACATGCCAAGATAACTCTGGGATAGATAAAATTCAGCCAAGAACTATGAGTGTCAAATTTATCTTTATATATAAACTTATGATTTTTAGTGTTGTAAGGAGGGTCTATGTAAATGAGATCTATTTTTGAGGCGTACTCTTTTTTCATTGCTTTTAGGGCATCCAAATTATCTGCATTTATAAGTAGGTTTTGTGTTGTAAAGTTTACATTCTGCTTACTTGGTGAAAATGCCTCTTTCTTTGCCTCTTTTTTGCCGTGCCAATTGAGAGCGTAAGAGTTCACTAGAGCTTTTTAAAAACTATTTTAAAATCTCCACTCTCTAACTCTGTTGCTTCGTACTCACAAAAGCTTGCTATTTTTTCATATAAAGGCGTTGGCTCATGAAAAAATATGCCAACAAGCCTGTCGTTCTCACTTTTGAGCATTGTTAAACCATGTATAGTATTTACCATAGGTTCCGGCGGTGAACACTCCGTTGCGTTAAACTCATAAAATGTCAGTCCATCTTCTTTATATTTGTAAAACTTCAGTGTGGTTCTTGGTACTTCAACTAACTCTTTGTGCAAAATAAGTCCTTATACCCTTAGTTGTAAATATATTTTTCTTCTTCTTGATTCCATGTAAACTTATTGGAAACTTTCTTAAAAGCTTTTAAAACTATAGTTTCATGACAATCATTACCGTAAATTGTAATAGGAGTATGATAGTACCTGTTATACGATTTTATGGGGTTGCGCAGCATCTGCTTGAATGTTATTACTATTTTTCCATCATAAGGCTCAAAAGGAACTATGGAAACAATAGTCTTATTTTTAACCTTACATTTAAAATGACAACTGACATAAAATCTGTCTATTTTTACATAGTCTAAAAGTGATACGACATTTTCATGAGTCATAAGCATACAAAACTCCAAAGGTAATTATTTTAATTTTAAGCAAAAAATATTCCACTAAACAAGCGGTAATTTTATGATTTTGAAAGTTTTATTTCAAAACCTTTTCTTTTGCCATTCATAAGTTCAACACTGCCGCCGTGGACTTCAGCTATCTGACGAGACAAAACAAGCCCTAAACCGTTACCTTTGACTTTAGTACTCACAAAAGCCTCAAATAAATCTTTTTTGTCTTTGATAGCGACACCTGTATCGTAGATATAAAATTTATGAAATTTCTCATCTGCTTCATAAAGTATTTCTATCTCGCCTTCATTGTTTTCGTCAAGTTCTATGGCATCAATGGCATTTATTATAAAATTAGAAAAGAGCATCTCAAGCAAGTCTTTGTCCGCCATTAAAATAAATTTTTGCTCCGGGAAGATAAAAGTTATTTTTTTTGAGTAAGCATAATAAGCTATAGACATATCAAGAGACTCTTTTAAAGCACTCCATAAAAATGCTTCTTTGTTGGCTTCTATACCTTTGGAAAACATTAAAGTAGATCGTATGATTCTCTCTATTCTGTAAAGAGACTTTTGTATCTCTTCAACTATTGGTATATTTTCAGGAATAACTTTCTTTTTGAGAGTTGAACTCAACAGTG